>JAPPKV010000515.1 GCA_028819775.1 Gammaproteobacteria bacterium
CGTGGCATTCGGCGATGAACTCGTCCGTGAACGCCGCCGGCTGGGTCGCTTCCTTGCGGAACCAGCGGAACCGTTCGACGCCGAAGGACTCCCGAAGCCCTCGGCCAACGTGTTCGAGAAGCACATCGGCGTTCTTCTTGTCGTTGGCGAAGAGACCGACAGTCGCACCCGGACCGAACTCGATGCGGGGTGCGAGCGGGGTCGACTTGACGTCAAAGGCGCCGCAGGGGTTCATCAATTCCATCACGAGTCCTCTCGTCCAGATTGACCAACGCGCTCTTATACCACCGAGCGATTTGGGCCGCAGGCGCGCCCTTCGGGCGCGTTTCGAGAATGCTGGCGCATTCTCGTACCGTATGACCTAGGCCACGCGGATGTCCCGACGCGGGCCACCGCACGGCCTTCGGGAGCGATGCGGTCGCCCCTAGGGCGTACGTAGACGAATCGACCCGCCGGTGGTCCGCAACGTCAGCTTCGGTCCACCTCCATTTACTTCGCTCACCAGCGCCGACTTCGATTGGGAAACCGGCACCGCCGTGTTCAGGTCCGACGAGACCCTGCCACCTGTCGTCCGGGCGTCGACGTCCACGCCGATGTCTTCCGACACGGCCAAGTCGATGCTGCCGCCCGTGGTACGCAACCTGGAATCTCCTTCCGGTTGACGCGCGAGCGTGGCGCGGATGGAGCCACCCGTGGTTTTCGCGTCGAGCGTACCGCCGACCTCGCCGAGTCTGATGGATCCCCCGGTCGTGCGCGCCGAAACGGATCCTTCGGCATCGGCGATGTGGATCGATCCACCGGTTGTCCGGGCATTCACCGGGCCGCCGACACGACCTATCCGGATGGTGCCGCCCGAGGTCCCGACATCGACGTCGCCGGTCGCATCGGCGATGCGGATGGAACCACCGGCGGTCCGCCCGTGGACCGAACCCGCCACCTCGCCGATCTCCAGGCTCCCGCCGGCCGTGCGGGCGGCGACCTCGCCGTGAATGTCCGCGATGCCGATCTTGCCCCCGGCCGTCGTCAAGTCGAGGTCGAATCGTCGCGGCACCGTGATCTGGAACAACGGCGCATTGTCGGAACGGAACCACCCGAAGATGCCGCGTTCTTTCTTACGCGCACGAACGGTGACCGTCCCCTCCTGCTCGTCGAACTCGAGGGACTCAAGCTCGTCGGTCCGTTCGACGGAGACATCCACGGCATCGCGGTCCCAGGTCTCGACCTCGACCTTGCCCCAGTCGGCGTCGAGCACGAAACGTCCTCCCGCCGCTGCCTCGAACGACCGTTGTTCGGTCTCCGCCACCGCCCCGGGGGCCCCCAAAGCGGCCCCCCCCCCCCCGGGTCAAGCAAGAGCCGTTAGCATGGAAACTCCGTAGGTGGTGGTGGGGGCCAGCCGCGTGGGATCAAGACCCGTGCCAGAACAACAATTCCAAGATAAACAGCATCATAAGGAGACCACACTGGCAACTGATCGTGCGTCCGACCAACTCATGTGGCGAGATTAGCCACATTCGACACGATCGTCGCTCAGTTGAACCGACGAAGGAGATCACGGGCAAAGGTGTCGCGGTACTGCCCCCTCGCCAAGCGGCGTTGGAACGCATCAAGCTTGGCGGCATCGAAGCCAAGCTCCGGAAACGCTTCCTCCAGGAAACGATCTCGGACGATACGGTGGCCGCATTCGACCACGAGGTTTGCGAGTTCGCACGGATCTTCGAGCATGTCATAGAGTTCGACCGGGCGGCGGGACGCGGAGTCCACCGTCATCTTGTAGCGGTCGTCGCGCGCCATGGAATAGTAGGACTCGACTTCGCTCCACACGTAGCGCTTGCCGGAATCGTCGTCAACGACCTCGGTGCCCGTGACGAACGAACGACCCATGCTCTCGCCGACCGCTCCGGCACCCGCCGCCTCGGTCAGGGAAGCACAAATGTCCACGTGGTCGGCTAGCTGCTTGGTGCGCCTTCCCGGGGTGCCGCCGGGCGGGCGGACGATCAGCGGGATCCGCGCCGCGCCTTCATAGAACACCTTCTTCTGCTTGAGCCGGTGGTCGCCCAGCATCTCGCCGTGGTCCGAGGTGTAGATCACCCAGGTGTCGTCCAGAA
>JAPPKV010000104.1:0-2926 GCA_028819775.1 Gammaproteobacteria bacterium
GATGGCCGAAACCAGCATCCGGCCCATGCGACCGGCGGCACCAGAAACCCCTACCCGGACCGCAGGAGCGGTCGTCATCGGGTCAGCCCGTCGAAGAAATTCTTGACGGACTGGAACCAGCTTGTCTCCCGGGGCGAATGGGTGGTGCCGTTGGCCTCGAGGGTGGCCTTGAATTCACGCAACAGATCCTTCTGATGATCGGACAGCCGCACCGGCGTCTCGATCACCATGCGGCAAAGCAGATCCCCCGTGGGACCTCCGCGGGCGCTGGGACAGCCTCGGCCGCGTAGCCGGAACAGCTTGCCGGTTTGTGTCTCTGCAGGCACCTTGAGCTTGACGCGGCCGTCCAGCGTCGGGACGTCGATCTCGCCGCCGAGTACCGCGTCGACGAACGACAGCGGCACGTCGCAGTAGAGGTTTCTTCCGTCGCGTTCGAAGATGGGATGTTCGGCAACGCTGAACTGTACGTACAGATCCCCCGGCGGACCGCCGTTCAAGCCGGCGTCGCCCTTGCCGGTGAGACGCAGGCGGTCGCCGTCGTCGATGCCCGGCGGCACCTTGACGGACAACGTCTCCCGGCGCTCGACGCGCCCGCCGCCGTTGCAGGCCCGGCACGGATCCTTGATGACCTTGCCGACGCCGCGACAGCGCGGGCACGTCTGCTGGAACGCCATGAAGCCCTGGGAGACCCGAAGCTGGCCCGTGCCGCCGCATGACGGGCAATCGACCGGCGATGTCCCGGCCGTCGCACCCGACCCGTCGCAGTCGTCGCATAGGTGCAGGGACGGCACACGGATCTCGACGTTGTCGCCCGCCACCGCCTGCTCGAGGGTGATTTCCAACGAGTAGCGAAGATCGCCGCCGCGCTGCACGGAACTGCGCGTGCGCGAACGCCCAGCCGAGAACAGGTCGCCGAAGACATCGCTGAAGATGTCGCTGAAATTGCCCGAGAAGCCGTCGAAGCCACTGGCCATGCCTTCGACGCCGGCGTGGCCGTAGCGGTCGTAGCGCTCCCGCTTCTCCTGGTCGGCGAGGATCTCGTAGGCTTCAGAGGCTTCCTTGAAGCGCTCCTCGGCGTCGGCATCGTCCGGATTCCGGTCCGGGTGGTACCTCATGGCCAAGCGGCGGTACGCCTTCTTGACGTCCGCTTCCGAGGCACCGTGATCGACGCCTAGGACTTCGTAGTAGTCGCGCTTGGCCATCTCTTAAGCGTTCGCCTCGCGGTTTGTGTCCCGCAATACGCGCCCGGTTGTTGCGGTGCCATGGCTATCGGGTCGCGTTGGCCTGACGTCTCGTTCGTACCACCATCACTCGTCGGGCTCGGGTGCCCCCGCTAGCTATCCTTCTTCGGGTCCTTGTCGTCGACTTCCTCGAACTCGGCTTCCACCGCGTCGTCCCCGGCGTCGCCAGGGGTTGCGCCGGCCTCGGCGGCGCCCGGGCCCGCGTTCTCTGCTTGGTCAGCATACATCTTTTGGGCCAAGCCACCGGTGGCTTCGCTCAAGGCCTGGATCTTCGCCTCGATGGCGCTCTTGTCGTCGCCCTTGATGGCGTCCTCGAGATCCTTGGCGGCGTTCTCGATGCTCGACTTCTCTTCGTCGGTGGCCTTGTCGCCGGCTTCGGTGACCATCTTGCGCGCCGCGTGGACGAGACCGTCGGCCTGGTTGCGCAGGTTCGCCAGTTCCTCGAAGCGGGCATCCTCGTCGGCGTGGGCTTCGGCGTCCTTGACCATCTGCTCGATCTCGTCCTCCGACAGGCCGCTCGACGCCTTGATGACGATGGACTGTTCCTTGCCCGTGGCCTTGTCCTTGGCGGAGACGTTGAGTATCCCGTTGGCGTCGATGTCGAAGCTGACCTCGATCTGCGGTACGCCTCGCGGCGCCGGCGGGATATCGGTGAGGTCGAATCGACCGAGGGACTTGTTCTGGGCGGCCTGCTTGCGCTCGCCCTGCAGCACGTGGATCGTCACCGCGGTCTGGTTGTCGTCCGCGGTGGAGTAGACCTGCTGCTTCTTGGCCGGGATCGTGGTGTTCTTCTCGATTAGCACGTTCATCACCTGGCCCAAGGTCTCGATTCCGAGGGAGAGCGGCGTGACGTCGAGGAGGAGCACGTCCTTCACGTCGCCCGACAGCACGGCGGCCTGGATGGCGGCACCCACGGCCACGGCTTCGTCCGGGTTGACGTCCCGGCGCGCTTCCCGGCCGAAGAAGGCGTTCACCTTCTCCTGCACCAGCGGCATGCGCGTCTGTCCGCCGACCAGGATCACCTCGTTGATGTCGCCCACCGCAAGGCCGGCGTCCGTCAGGGCGATCCGGCACGGACCCATGGTACGTTCCACGAGATCCTCGACCAGCGCTTCGACCTTGGCCCGGGTGAGCTTGATGACGAGATGCTTCGGACCGGTGTTGTCCGCCGTGATGTAGGGCAGGTTCACTTCCGTCTGGGTGCTGGAGGACAGCTCGATCTTGGCCTTTTCGGCGGCCTCCTTGAGGCGCTGCAGGGCGATCGGATCCGTGTTGAGATCGATGCCGTTCTCCTGTTTGAACTCGTCGGCGAGGTACTCGATGATCTTCAAGTCGAAGTCCTCGCCGCCGAGGAACGTGTCGCCGTTGGTGGACAGCACCTCGAACTGGTGCTCGCCGTCCACCTCGGCGATCTCGATGATCGAGATGTCGAACGTGCCGCCGCCCAAGTCGAACACGGCGATCTTGGAGTCGCCGCGCTGCTTGTCCATGCCGTAGGCCAGCGCGGCCGCAGTCGGCTCGTTGATGATCCGCCTGACGTCGAGGCCCGCGATTCTGCCGGCGTCCTTGGTCGCCTGGCGCTGGGAGTCGTCGAAGTAGGCGGGCACGGTGATGACGGCTTCTCCGACATCCTCGCCGAGGTATTCCTCCGCCGTGCGCTTCATCTTCTTCAGCACTTCCGCCGA
>JAPPKV010000104.1:3026-5944 GCA_028819775.1 Gammaproteobacteria bacterium
ACACACGAGTTCGTCGTGCCGAGGTCGATGCCGATGATTCTGCCCATGGCTCTAGTCTCTCTGTCTGTTTGCGTTGTTCACGTCCAACCCGCGAACGACGCGGGCTCAATGGGGTTAGATTTGGGCGAACGCCCGCCGATTCAAGCCTCCGGATCGGCCTGGGGCGCAGGTTCCTTGGCGATGATCACCCGTGCCGGACGCGCCAGGCGACCGTTGACCGTGTAGCCCTTCTGGAAGACCTCGATCACCGATCCGGGCTCCGCCTCGGGACTCTCCATCATGCTCATGGCTTCATGCTCCTTCGGATCGAACGGTGCGCCGATCGGGTCGACCACCTCGATGCCCTGGCGCTGCATGGCTTCCATCAAGAGCTTCAACGACAGTTCCATGCCCTCGGCCATCGAGGACACCGCCTCGCCGCCCGACTCCTTCAAGTCCGCCGCGGCATCCACCGCCCGCTCGAAGCTGTCCACTGCAGGAAGCAGGTCGTTGACGAAACGTTCCAGCGCGTACTTGTGCGCGTTCTCGATGCTCCGGTCGGCCCGCTTGCGCACGTTGTCCGCCTCCGCCGCGGCCCGCAAGGCCTGATCCTTCAAGGACTCCGCTTCGGCGCGACTCTCTTCGAGAGCGGCTTGCGCCTCCGCCAGCGTATTGCGCAGGGAGTCGATCGACTCCTCGACTTCATCGGCACCGGTATCGGTCGATGTTGCACCGGGTGCGCCAACTTCGACATCGACCAACGACTTGGCCGCCGCTTCGCTATCCGGCTCCGCTTCGGCCGCCGCGTTTTCCTCTGGCTCCGCTGACGACAGCCGTTCGCCGTCTGACGCGTCCGCTTTCTTCGCCATTCGTTCGACCCTACCCCTCTTGAAACGGCATCGCGCCGTTAGATGGCGTCGCCTTCGGGAGTTTTCAACCATCGGTTGCGCCGCACGACGGGAACGAACCGGACATTGGATGCACGGCGAGGCGTTCGAGGCAGCGCTTCTCGATATTAAATAAGTATTATCGCCATTATGGGTGTGTTATTGTCGATTTGCCACCGTCTTGGACGCCTTGATGAGGGCTATTCCCGAGAACTCGCCAGCGCGCGCCGTCGATGCCATGCCCGAGGCATTCGTGTCCCACGCACGGATCAGCAGCGAAGTGTCCCGCCGCATTGCTGACGGGCGCCTACGCAAACTCGCAACGCGACTCTACACCCGCAACCTCCACGATGCGCCCCGCGACATCGTCAGACGCAATCTGTGGGCAATCGTCGCCGGCTACTTTCCGGATGCGCTGGTCGCCGACCGCACGGCCTTCGAACTGGCGCCTGCCGAGGACGGCTCGGTGTGCGTCGTGTCGCAAAGAGGCGCCGACATCGTGCTGCCCGGCGTCGTTCTACGCCCGCGCCGGGGTGCGCCGCCACAACCGGACGATCAACCGTTCATGAACCAACGGCTGTTTCTGAGTTCAACCGCCCGCGCCTACCTGGACAACCTATGCCGTTCGCGAGCCCGGCGCGGGAGGCTTCCGCGCACTCTTTCGCGAACCGACATCGAAGAGCGTCTGGAGCGACTGATCTCGTCCGCCGGCATCGATGCCTGCAACCGTCTGCGCGACGACGCCGGGCGGATGGCCGAGGCTGTCGAACGGCCAGCGCAACATCTCGAACTTGATCGGATCATCGGTGCGCTGGCAGGGACCGGCGACGCCCGCCTGATCGCCCGCGCCGCGCAGGCCCGGGCGCGCGGACGCGCCTACGACGTCGCCAGGGTCGCCCTGTTCGAGGACCTGTTCGCCGCCTTGCGGGAAACCCATCCCCCGTCACACCGCCCCCGACCCCGTGACGGCATCGGCAACGCGACGCTGGCCTTTTTCGAAGCGTACTTCTCCAACTACATAGAGGGTACGGAGTTCGAAGTCGACGAGGCGGCCGAGATCGTCTTCGCAGGCCGCATCCCGCCCCTGAGGCCGGCAGACGCCCACGACATCCTGGGCGTTTGGCGCATCGTCTCCGATCAGTCGGAAATGCGCCGGGTACCGGCGACGGTCGACGAGTTGGTCGATGTGCTCCGCAGCCGCCATGCCGCCGCACTCGGCGGGCGACCGGAATCGGCGCCTGGACGATTCAAGACGCTACCGAACCGGGTCGGTGCCATGACCTTCGTTGCGCCGGATGCCGTGCTCGGTACACTCGAGAGGGGCTTCGACATCTACCGTGGCCTGGTCGAGCCGTTCCACCGCGCGGCGTTCATACACTTCCTGGTCTCGGAGGTCCATCCCTTTGCCGACGGCAACGGACGGCTTGCACGAATCATGATGAACGCCGAACTCGTCTCGGCAAACGAGGAACGCCTCGTTGTTCCGACCGTGTACCGAGACAACTACATCGCGGCGCAACGCGCGCTTTCCGTTGGCCATTCGCCCGAGCCCATGTTGCGCATGCTGGACTTCGCGTGGCGCTGGACGGCAGCGATGGATTGGGGGTCGCTCGAAGAAACCACCGAACGACTGCGCGCGTGCAATGCTTTCGACTCCGAGGTGATGGCGGAGCGCAAGGGAGTGCGGCTCACGATGCCTGGCTAGTGATCGTAGTCGATCGCCGATCCCAACAGCCGCGCGGTGACATCGACCACCGGGATGACCTTCTCGTAGGCCATCCGGGTGGGGCCGATCACGCCGAGGACGCCGGCGACGTCGCCATTCACTTCGTAACGGGCCGTGATCAGGCTGTAGTCGTCGAACGGTCGGTAGCCGGACTCCTCGCCGATGAACAACTGGATGCCATCGGTCTCCAGGCAACGGTCGAGCAGATGCACGATTGCGCCCTTGCGCGTAAACGCGTCGAACAGGTCGCGGACATCGCCGACGCTTGCCAGGGACTCGACCAGGTTGGATTCCCCGCTGACCACGTAGTCGGCCTCTTCCTCGGA
>JAPPKV010000104.1:6044-10564 GCA_028819775.1 Gammaproteobacteria bacterium
GGGACTCGACCAGGTTGGATTCCCCGCTGACCACGTAGTCGGCCTCTTCCTCGGACTCCGTGAACGTCTTGGAGGCCACATCGAGCGCCGTCTGCATGATGGCGTCCAGACGGTCCTTGTCGTTGCGCATACTGTCGAGCACCCCCGTACGAATCGCCATCAGCGACTTACCGCCGAACTCGCGGTTGATGTAGTTCGCGGCCTGGGTGAGTTCCGTGTCTTCGTATTCGCGGTCGGTGTGGATGACGCGGTTCTGGACCTCCCGGTCGTTGACCACCAGGATGGCAAGGACCCGCTTGCCCGAGAGCGGCAGAAACTCCACCTGGCGCAGCGACAACTGCTCCGGGCGCGGCACGGTCACGAGGCCGGCCATGTGCGTAACCCGGGACAGCATGCGGGACGCCGCTTCGACCAGTTGGTGCGGCGTCATGTCCGGATCCAACGTTCCGCGGATCCGACCGACGCCGCGCGCGTCCATGGGCTGCACCGAGATCAGGCTGTCGACGAAGAAACGCAACCCGCGATGGGTCGGTACACGACCGGCGGACGTGTGCGGGCTGGACACCAGACCCCGGTCTTCGAGATCCGCCATGATGTTGCGTACCGTCGCCGGACTCACGGCCAGTTCGGTGGACGATGCCAAGGTCTTGGAGCCCACGGGGTCGCCCTCGGCCAGGTAGTGCTCGACGAGCATCTTGAACAGATGCTGGGCGCGTTCGCCGACCTCCGGAGCGGGCGACCGCCTGCGCCGGGTCGCTGCCCGGCGAGGTCGTCCGGAACCCATGGTCCTGCTTGTACTCGGTGGTGTCGACACGGCTACGCCCGTTCTGTCCGCGAACCTTCGAAATCGACCTTGCTATTGGCTTACTCTACACCCAAAGAACTCGTGCCCGCCCGGTCTCCGATGCCGTCGCCGTGCTGAAAGCGCTCAACATCCGCAACTTCGCGCTGGTGGCCGAACTCGATATCGAGTTCGGCGACGGCCTTACAGTCATCACCGGCGAATCCGGCGCCGGAAAGTCCATCCTGCTCGACGCGCTTTCGCTCGTCCTGGGTGCCCGAGCGCGCCGCGCCGCGATCCGGCCCGGAACCTCCGGTTGCGACGTCAGCGCGGAATTCGACATCGACAGCCGCCCCGGGGTCCGGGACACCCTCGACGCGCTCGATATGCTGCTAGCGGGCGACGAAACCACTTGCCTCGTTCGTCGCCGCGCCGGCGAAAACCGATCCCGGTCTTTCGTTAACGGCGTACCCGCCACCCTCGCGGCATTGCAGTCGATCACGGGTCCGCTAGTCGACGTCCACGGCCAGGATGAACACCGCCAATTGCTCGAGGGCGATGTTCAACGGCGGCTGCTCGACGAGTTCGGGGTCAACCCCAAGTTGATCTCGGCCACCGCGGCGAGTTTCCGGGCGAGGTCGGCGGCGAAGCGACAAGTCGAGGAGTGCCGCGCCGAGGTCGCGAGCGCCCGGGATCACAAGAGTCTCGTCAGCTACCAGATCGACGAACTCACCGCGCTCGGCGACTCCATCGGCCGTTTCGACGAGCTCACTGCGACGTACAAGCGTCTGACACGGGCCCGGGAACTCATCGGGACCATCGGCGGCGCGACGAACGAACTCGACGAGGAACTGATCACGCGCACGTCTCGGCTGGCAGCCCTGCTCGACGGCGCCGACGATCCCCATCCGAACCTGCGTACTGCGGTCGATCTCGCGACCGCGGCGCATACGCACCTTGAAGAAACCCTCACCGAACTGCGCCGCTATCTCGACTCGTTTCCCGAGGACGACCGGGAACTCGCCGAGGTCGACGCCGAACTCGCGGCCCTGCACGACGTCTCCCGCAAGCATCGCGTCCCCGCCAGCGATCTGGGTACGCACCTCGCCAGGCTGGAGTCGGAACTCGCATCCCTCACCGTCAACGAGAACCAACTTGCCGATTTGGAGACACAGGCCGATAGAGCCGAAACCAAGTTCCTTGCGGCGGCCAAGTCGCTCTCCAAGGCAAGACGAACGACGGCGGCGGCGTTCTCCAAGTCGGTCACTGGGAGATTCGCCGAGCTTGGTCTCGCGGACGCGTCGATCGACGTCGAATTCCAAGGCGCGGAGTCCGCCGCGGGACTGGAGACGGTCGAGTTCAAGGTGACGACGAACCCCAAGTACCCGGCGGGCAGCCTCGCCGAAATCGCCTCGGGCGGAGAACTCGCTCGCATCAGCTTGGCCATCGAGGTCGTCGCGGCCGAACGTTCCCGGCTGCCGTGCCTGATCCTCGACGAAGCGGACATCGGCGTGGGCGGCGTCGCGGCCGATGTGCTCGGGCGTATGCTGAAACGGCTCTCGAAGCACACACAGGTGATCGCCATCACCCATGCGCCACAGCTTGCCGCGCTGGGCGATGCGCATCTCAAGGTCGAGAAGACCACCGAGCAGGACACCATGATCCGCGTCCTAACGGGCGACGAGCGTCTTGAGGAACTTGCCCGGATGCTCGGCGGTCGAACCGTTACGGGCGCGACGCGAGACTACGCGCGCACCCTGTTGGCGGAGGCTGAAGATTCGGGCGGGGGCTATTCCGACGAAGCATCTTCGGTTTCGCGCCAGGCGGCAACCGGCTAGTATGCGCGCCGCCCGAGACCCATCGATGGAGTCTAAGAAAGTCGTGACCCGAACCATCCCGACGCTCGCCGCCGCCGTCGCCCTGGCGATGGTCGTCACCTCCTGCGCCCTCCCGCGCGTCTACAAGGTCACCGTGCAGCAGGGCAACGTGATCACCCAGCAGATGGTGGACAGCCTGCGGCCCGGCATGACCCGCGAGCAGGTGGCGTACGTCATGGGCGAGCCGGTAATCAAGAACCCCTTCGACCAGGACCGGTGGGACTACGTCTACACGTTGCGCGTCCCGGGTGTGGTCAACGATCACATGAAGATGTCGTTGTTCTTCACCGACGGCCTCTTGTCGCACTTCGTGGGCGATTTGGCGCCATCGGACCAGCAAGCCGAGATTCCCGAGCAGGAGGAAGGTTCGGCCGAGTAGCCAAGCCGCGTACCAAAGTGGTACGTTCCGCCTGCGAGTCAGAGCGCATCCGATCCGCGGGAAGGGGTGACCCCCATCTGACGACTTGACCGACATAGCCTCTTTTCAGTCCAAGGGCGCGGATACTGGACGCGAACGAAAGGAGGTCTACCGTGGCCGTCACCCCGTTCCCCGTCGGACTGCCGACCGGCATCCCGATCAACGCTCTGAGAGAGCAGGCCAAAGAACTGCTCAAGTCCGTTCAAGCCGGCGAAGCCGCCGCGCTTGACCGCATCAAGCCCTACTTCCGCGACCCTGCCGGGGTGACTCTGCAGAGAATCCAACTCGTCATTGCCCGCGAGCGCGGGTTTTCGAGTTGGCGCAAGTTGAAGGACTTCGCAGATGCCCGGGACGAAATGATCAGACAACGGCGTGAGGGCGCCCCGGATCGGTCGATGACCGAGCACCAGCGCTGGGAGATCGTCCAGCAGCAAGACCGCAAATTGAGCCCCATCGTTCAGCGGATGGCCGACGCGATTGAGCGCGACGAACCAGACCCTACCGCCAGGCTGTGTTTCTTCTGCTTCAAATCACAACACGAGGTGCGGAAGTTCATTGCCGGAACGAACATGTACATCTGTAACGAGTGCGTCGAGGTTGGCGTCGGTCTTGTCGCCGGCGATGAGGGCGAAGTTCAAGCTGGGCAAGAGCACGTGCATTGCAGTTTTTGCGACAAGCCCCTTGGCGAGGTAGCGACCATCATTGCTGGCCCTGGTACCAACATCTGCAACGAATGCGTGGAACTTTGCGTGAGGATCATCACCGAGGGGACCCAAGCCGACTCAAGCTGATCCTTGGCAAGTCGACACCGGCAGGACCGAAATCCGTTCGGCCAGGTAATGGGCTCCCGCCGCGCGCGATAGACGATCCAGAGGTACGTGAGATTCCTTGAAAACTGAAACATCAACTTTGAATCTTCAAGGATTGTTGTCCTGCATGTCGCTCCCACATAGTCGCCACGCATCCGTTCCTAGTCGCCAAACGGCATGCTTTTGCTATGGTCAGGCCGCAGCCGCCACGCAAGGTTGGCGCCGCGCAAAGGGAGGACGCAATGCTAGACAGTCGACCAACTCTGTGGGAAAGACGATGAGACGCTACTTCGAATTCGCCGGGCGAACCGGCACCCTGGCGGCGACCTTGGTCGCCGTGGCCGTATTTCTGCTGCTGGTGTTCCCGAACCTCCCGGTCGGCGGCGATACGCTAGACACGAAGCCGGGCTATACCTACGAAGAGGCGATGGCCTCGATGGCGGCGTACGGGGCCGACGGCAGGACGACCTATGCCTGGGCGAGCATGGTGCTCGACACCCTGTTCCCGCTGGCCTACGTCACTTTGTTCGCTGGGCTGATCTACCGTTTCCGGGCGACCGAAGGCACTTGGTGGCTTGCCTACATCCCGGTGGTTGCGGGTCTCTGCGATCTGCTTGAGAACGTGCAGATCACCG
>JAPPKV010000104.1:10664-19816 GCA_028819775.1 Gammaproteobacteria bacterium
TACATCCCGGTGGTTGCGGGTCTCTGCGATCTGCTTGAGAACGTGCAGATCACCGCGATGCTGGTCCGGTATCCGGACATCGGCGGCATGCAGGTCGCGTGGGCGTCCGCCTTCACGACGGTCAAGTGGTGGATCGGTCCGATCTATCAGATCCTCGGGGCGGGACTGCTTCTGCTCGCGGCGGGCCGTGCGGCTTTCGCCAGGATCCGCAGCGGAGGCGAACCGTGAGCAAACGACGAACCGACGTGCGGCCGTTCGTCGCCGATTCCCTAGGGCGTCTGAGCACGCCTTCGGCGTGCGTCCTTGGGATCGATCAGGAGTTCACGCAATAGCTCGATGCGGTCGCCGTCGTCGAGTATCCGGTCGGCGCCGACCACCTTGCCGAAGATTGCCGTCCCTACGACGGGCGTCGAGGCGAATCGCGAAGCAGCGACAGCGGCCTGCACGCTGGCTCCCTCGGGCAGTTCGAGTTCCTCCGAGGTCGCGCCTTCCGCCGTGGCGTAGACCACCTCGACCTTCATCCGAGTACATCCCGGGCGCGCGCGGCGAAGGCATCGACGACACGGTCCGCGATACGGTGGAGGAACGGCGCCGCGAAGACACCGATCAGCCGGTTGGCCAGTTCGAAGGACACGCCGAGGTCGACCCGGCAACCCGCCTCCCCTAAGGGCGTCAACAGCCATCGGCCCTCGAAGCGTCGGAAAGGTCCTTCGATCATCTCAAGGTCGATGGCGGTCGTTGGCGTCAGCCGATTGCGCGTCACGAGAGTTTCCCGCCGACCGCGAACGGCGATGTGGATGCGGGCGACGACCTCCGTCTCGGACCTCGACACCACCTCGGTCTGGGAGCACCACGGGAGGAACATCGGGTACTGCTCGATGTCGTTGACTAGCGCGTAGACGTCCGCCGCCGGGAAGGCGATGAGGGCCGAGCGCTCGATGCTCGGCACCGCCTCAGCCGAACGACTGGTAGATCGTGTAGCCGAAGACGACGACGACGCCCAACGGTGCCACGAAGCGGATCACCAGATCCCATACTTCGCGTCTGAAGCCTTCGAAGCCGAGTTGCTCGTCCGTGATACGCCTATTCAGCACCCACCCTGCGAACAGGGCGATGAGCAAGCCACCGAGCGGGAGCATGATCTTGCCTGAGACGTAGTCGACCAGGTCGAAGAACGTCAAACCAAAGAGCTTGGCATCCGCCCAGACGTTGAACGACAACACCGTGCCGATGCCGAGGAGCCAGCACACCGCCCCGAGTGAAATGGCGACGCGCCAGCGTTTCGCGTTGTACTCCTCCACCAGGAACGCGAGCGCCGGCTCCGTAAGCGAGATCGCCGATGTGATGGCGGCGAAGCTGACGAGCAGGAAGAAGATGGTACCCAGAATGGCCCCGAAGGGCAGGTTGCCAAAGGCCACGGGGAGCGTCTCGAACATCAACCCCGGGCCGGAACCGGGAACCAGACCCTCGACGAAAACGATGGGGAAAATGGCAAGCCCCGCAGCCAGGGCGACGACGGTGTCGAGAACCCCGATAGTCACGACCGTGGTCGAGATCGACGCCTTCGACGGCATGTAGGCACCGTAGGCCATGATGGCCCCCATTCCCAGACTCAGGGTGAAGAAGGCGTGTCCCATCGCCGTCAACGTGCCATCCCAGCTCAGCTTACTGGCGTCGAAGCTGAACAGAAACGCGAAGCCCTGGCCGAAGTCTCCGTAGACGGCCGCGTAGCCGACCAATCCCACGAGCAGCAGCAGCAGGATCGGCATCAACCACCGAACGGCCACTTCGAGCCCCCGGGCCACGCCCCGGGCAACGATGACGATCGTCGCCACCATGAATAACGTCTGCCAGAGCAAGACCGCCCACGGGTTGCTCAGGAACTCCCCGAACAGGGCCGACGACTGGCTGCCGTCGACACCTTCGAAGACGCCACTGGCCAGTCGAAAGACGTAGAACACCGCCCAACCGGCAATGACGGCATAGAAGGACAGGATCAAGACGCCGGCAAGAACCCCCATCCAGCCGATCACCGACCAGGACCGGTGCCCTCCGCTCTCCCGGATCAAGGACCGCATGGAGTTGATGGGACTCTGCCGGCCCGATCGACCGAGCATGACTTCCGCCACCATGATCGGAATGCCGATCGCGGCGATGCACAGGAGATACACGACGACGAAGGCGCCGCCGCCGTTCTCTCCGGTGATGTAGGGGAACTTCCAGATATTGCCAAGTCCTACTGCGGATCCCGTGGCGGCCAGCACGAACAACCAGCGGCTCGACCACATGCCGTGTCTCGAAACGTCGTCCGGCACGATTGCCCCCTTGCCAACGGAATGCCTGCCCCAATCTTTACACGGAACCAACCGCATCGAAAGCACACCGGGGACGGCGGTCTTTATACTCCGCCGATGGCAAAGTCCAAGGACAACACGCGGCCGCCGATCGCTGTGAACCGGCGCGCCCGGTTCGACTACGAGCTGGGTCAGCGTTTCGAAGCGGGGCTCGTGCTCGCCGGCTGGGAACTGAAGAGCATCCGCGCCAACCAAGCGCAACTGGTGGACAGCTACGTGTTGGTGCGCGACGGCGAGGCGTGGCTGCTCGGTGCGCACATCGCGCCGCTACCGAGCGCGTCGTCCCACGTCGACGCCGACCCACTGCGAACCCGCAAGCTACTGCTGCATGCCAACGAGATCTCGCGCATCTTCATCGCCGTTCAGACCAAGGGTCAGACCTGCGTCGCGACATCGCTGTATTGGAAAGGGCAACGCGTGAAATGCGAGATAGCGCTCGGCAAAGGCAAGCGTTCGGAGGACAAGCGGGCGAGCATCCGCGAGCGGGAGTGGAAGCGGGAACAGGCGCGACTCGTCAAGCAGGCCGTGCAGTAGGAGACATGGGGCGCACCGAGCGGTCGCCGAAGCCGGTCGGCGCACCCGACACGGAGTTGCCCATCGCCGGCCTCGGCGGGCGGAGCTATGCGTTCCTGCTTGACTGGCACTTCCGGGCCATCGCGGGTCTCGCGTGGTACGCCGTTAGCACATTGGCGTTGGACCGGGACTTCATTCCAGCAGACACGGATTCCGGCTTCTGGTGGGCCGCGGTCGCACCCGCCGTGGCCATCTACCTCCTTTACCACACCGGTTTCGAGATCCTGACGGGCGGCACACCCGGGAAGAGACGTGCGGGAGTGCGCATCGTGGACCGAAACGGCAACACTCCCGGTGTCGGGCCCTTGGTGGTTCGCAATTTGCTGCGGCCGATCGACTCCCTCGTCCTTTACGCAGTGGGGCTTGCCAGCGTGTTGCTGACCCGGCAGTCGGTGCGGATCGGCGATCTGGCGGCAGGCACGCTACTGATCTACGCAAACACAAGCGAAGCCCGGCGCGACGGTCGTTCTCGCTGAGTTCAACGACTTGGTCGGGCTGGCCTAGCGACGATCCGCCCAGCCGGCCGAGACAGATCCCGGGTCGCTCGCCACTTCCGTGGACCCAACACGTTACCCGCCCCAATGCAACAGCCGAGGGCGATTTCCTACGCCACTTTCAGACGCAAATCGCGTGTGTCCCCGTCCCGATGAGAACACCCCGCACATCTTGAAACCGGTTTCAACAGACAAGGGCAATGTCTTACAGTGATTTCAGCCCGAAATCGCGTGTGTCCGGAATCCGAGGGAGGCATGAGCAACGAGACGACCTACCGAGAAGCGTACCGACCGTACCCGTTCGAGGTGCCGGAGATCCGCTTGGCGTTCGATCTGGGCGACGACGAGACTGTCGTGACGAGTGCGCTCGTCGTGGAGCGCAAGCCCGGGACGACCGATCCGCTGGTGCTTGATGGCGTCGGTCTGGACTTGCGCCGGATCGCCGTCGACGGGGTGCCGCTGCGCGGGAACGAGTACGCGGTCGATGACGAGTCGCTCACCGTCTTCGAGGTCGGCGAACGCTGCCTCGTCGAGGTCACGGTGGCCATCAAACCCGAGGAAAACGAGGCGCTCGAAGGGCTATACAAGTCGAAATCGCTGTATTGCACCCAGTGCGAGGCCGAGGGGTTTCGGCACATTACGTACTTCCCCGACCGACCCGACGTGCTGTCTCGGTTCACCACGACGATTGTCGCGGATGCCGAGCGCTTCCCGGTGCTGTTGTCGAACGGCAACTGCACGGCGACCGGTGCCGAGCCGGACGAACGTCATCGGGTTACATGGCACGACCCGTTTCCGAAGCCCGCCTACCTGTTCGCCCTCGTGGCGGGCGACCTCGCCGTACTGGAGGACGAGTTCGCTACCCGGTCGGGGCGTACCGTCGCGCTGCGGATCTTCTCCGAGCCCCACAACATCGGCAAATGCGAGTTCCCGATGGCGGTGCTCAAGCGTGCCATGCGCTGGGACGAGGATCGCTTCGGCCGGGAGTACGACCTCGACGTGTTCATGATCGTCGCCGTGGAGGACTTCAACGCCGGTGCCATGGAGAACAAGGGGCTGAACATCTTCAACATCTCCGCGTTCCTCGCCCACAAGGACAGCGCTACGGACGACCGCTTCGCGTTCGTTGAAGCCGTGGTCGCCCACGAGTACTTCCACAACTGGTCCGGCAACCGCGTGACCTGCCGGGACTGGTTCCAGCTCAGTCTCAAGGAAGGCTTCACCGTCTACCGCGACCAGGAATTCTCCGCCGACATGAATTGGCCCGCTTTGTGCCGGATCAAGGACGTGGAACTCCTGCGCAATGAACAGTTCGTAGAGGACGCCGGACCGCTCGCCCATCCGGTTCGCCCCGACAGCTACGTCGAGATCTCGAACTTCTACACCCGCACGGTCTACGAGAAAGGCGCCGAGGTGGTGCGCATGATGGCCACCCTTCTCGGCCCGGATCGGTTCCGGGCCGGCTGCGATAGGTACTTCGACACCCACGACGGGAATGCCGTCACCATCGAGGACTTCGTCAAAGCGATGGAGGACGCCTCGGGATTCGACCTTTCCCTGTTCCGACGCTGGTACGCCCAAGCCGGGACACCCACCCTAGACGTCCGCGAACGACGCCACGGCGAGACGCTGGAGCTCGTTGTTCGGCAGTCCTTCGATCCCACGCCGGGCCAACCGACCAAAGACCCGTTGCCCGTTCCGCTGGCGCTGGGCCTAGTCAACGGTGGACAAGACACGTTGGGCGCCGAAGGGACCACCAACGGTTTCGATATCGGTTGCGAGGCCACGGCCGAGGTCGAAAACCCAAACGTCGACGGCACGCTGGTGGTTCGCCTCGACGAGCAGGAGACAACCATCTCGTTTCGCCATTTTCCGCCCGAGGCGGAGATCAGCCTACTGCGCGGCTTCTCGGCGCCGGTCAAAGTCGACTATCCGCGCCGACCGGGTGCCTTGCGCCGGCTCGCCCTCGACGACACCGATCCGTTCTCGCGCTGGGATGCAGCGCAGACCCTCCTCGGCAACGCGGTCCTGGCGACCGTGTCCGGTACCGACGGTGCGACCGACGAGGCACTGTCAATGGTGCGCGCGTTGGCCGAATCGGCACACGTGGCGCCGGACGACGGCCAAGCCAAGGCATTGATCGCCGCCAGCCTTGCATTGCCCAAAGAATCCTGGCTGCTGGAACTCGCGCCGGGAACCGACATTCTCGCCATCGTTCGCGCCCGGGAGGCCATGACCGAGCGGATCGCGGACGCTGTCGATTGGCTCGCTCTCGTCGACGCCAATACGGCTGAGACGTACAAACCGGAACTGCCGGACATCGCTCGTCGCCGGCTCAAGCACCAGGCGCTGCACTACGCCTTGAACCATCTCGACCGCTTGGACCGAGGCAGAGCGCGCGATTTGGTCACATCCCTGGTCACCGAGGCCGACAATCTCACGGACCGCACCGCCGCACTGCGCGGGCTAGTCGGCCTGGAGTCGCTCGACGAGCACGACAAGGCACACCAACTCGAGGCGTTCTACCAGGAATGGTCCGCCGAGGCCCTGGTCGTCGACCAGTGGTTCACCGTGCAAGCACGGAATCCTCTCCCCGGCGGGCTGGACCGCGTTCGTGCTCTCCAGGAGCACGAGGCATTCAACCTGAAGAACCCCAACAAGGTTCGGGCACTGATGGCCGCGTTCGCGAACGGCAACCCGCGCAACTTCCACGACGGCGACGAAGGCTACCGCTGGTTTGCAGAGACCATCGCCGAGATCGATGCATTCAACCGCAACGTGGCCGCCCGGCTTGCGAGAACTCTGATCGTCTGGCGCCGCCACGACCCACCGAGGGGCCGAGCCATGCGCGGTGCCCTCGAATGGCTCCAAGCTCACAACCTGTCGACCGACACCCGGGAGATCGTCGACAAGGGTCTCCGAGCGGCATGATCTCGCCGATGGGGCCACCACTTCACTTTCCCGCGTACCGAGCGCGGCTCGGCGGGATCCTCATTGCTCTGCTCTGGTGCGGATCGGGACAGGCCGCTGAATGGAGCAACACCGAGGTTCATCTCCAGATCGGCAATCTCGACGTTCCCTCGTTCGCCGGTGGCGGCAGTGCCGACCACGTGATCTACACGCTCCAACACGCCAGCGGCTGGAGGTACGGCGACAACTTTTTCTTCGTCGACGTCCTTGACTCGAACCGGCCCGGCTTTCAGGACTTCGACCTCTACAGCGAGCTGTACGCCAACTTCAGCCTTGGCAAGATCAGCGGCAAAGCCATTGGTGCTGGCCCGATCTCGGATGTCGGACTCCTCGGTGGCTTCAACTGGGCCGCGGATGCCAATGTTCGCAAGTACGTGGCCGGCATACGGCTAGCCCTCGACCTTGAGGGCTTCGCATTCGCGAACCTCGACATTGCGGCCCTCGTCGACGACAGCGAAGGGTTCGCCTCCGGCGGGGCACCGGCGGAGGACAACACCGTCCTCGTCGACTTCAACTTCGCGCGGCCTTTCATGATCGGCAACGCGGACTTCAGCATCGAAGGCCACATCGAGTACGTCGGCGAGCGCACCAATGAATTCGGCGGCACCGTCGAGTCCTGGATCCTCGCCCAACCCCAGTTGCAGTGGCACCTGAATGATCGAATCGCCCTCGGAATCGAATACCAATTCTGGATGAACAAGCTCGGGGATCGGAACACCGACGAGAATACGGTGCAGGCCCTGCTCGTGTGGGAGTTCTAACCGCCTGTCGCGACTTCTAGAACTCGATCGTGCCCTGCTCGCGAAGCCGGGCCGGACGGCCGCAGAATTCCTCGTTCACCATCGCGTGCATTGCTTGTGCGTCGTTGGTATTGCCCCAGGCTCGCCGGCCATCGTCTAGGAGACACGCGACGAGCGCTGCGGAAGGGCCATTGGATCCGTACATCACGGTGTAGGACTCGATCTCCACCGGGCCGTCGAATGCCGGCACCGCTTCCCGGGTCGGCATGGCATCCACGTGGTCCTGGGGCACTTCGTAACGAAACGGCTGGTGCGGCGGCGCGGTCGAGTAGATGCCGAAGGCGTGCTTGGTGATGAACCCGCCGTTGCTACTCACCAGGCCAATGTCGCCGGGACTGTCGCGGAGCACCTCCGCCATCCGTGCAATGGCGTGCATGACGTAGTTGTTGAGCGGCCCGCCGCCGAAGGTGAGGCCGCCGGTCACGGTCAAGGGTCGCTCTTCGCCCAAGCCCAGTTCCGCAGCGGCCACCTGCACGGCCGACGGGAAACAGCTGTAGAGATCCACGTGAGCAACGTCTTCGACGTCGCGATCCGCGAGTTCCAGCGCACGACCGCCCGCGATGCGGATTCCCGGCGACGAGTGTAGGTTGTCGCGGTTCGATACCGCGTAGGTGTCGTGCGCGGCGGTGGCGGCCCACGGGTAGACCCACTTGTCCTCGGGAATCCCGAACCGCCGGGCGACTACGGTCGAACAGAGGATCAGAGCCGCCGCCTGGTCGACGTTGCTGTTCGAGTTCATCAGCTTGGGATAGGGGAAGGACACGGGGCGGTTGAAGTCGCTGGGTGTGCGAATCTCCTCCGCGGTCGCTACCTCTCGAATCCATGCATGCGGATTGCCCGCGGCGACCCGGCTGAACCCCGCCCACAGTTCGGAGACCCGGCGGATATGCCCGTCGAGCGTCTCACCGCGAGCATGGCGAATGGCGTTCTCGAAGATGGGATACATCTGGATCGGCTGGGATACGCCGCGGACCGCCTCCGCCCGGGTGCGCATCTTGAGTTCCTCGCCGAACGCGCGGTCCGGCGTCCCCGGTGCCGTACGCCACTGCAGGTCGATACCCGCACGCCTCGCCTTGGCCTGCGTGCGACCGCACTCCGCCCCGACCAAGACGACGATCTGCCGTGCACCGCTTTGTATGTCCAGCGCGCTTTCGGTCAGCATCAACTGCACGGCATCGCCGCCCCACATCGATACGCCGGTCTCCGCGCCCTGACAGCCGATCGCTTCCGCGACTACCCTGGCCGGATCCTCGTACGGCCACATGCCGCGGGTGACGCGCACGGCATCCGCCGAAGCCAGGAGGCCCGGCGCGCCCGCATCCTCGGCTGCTGCACGCACCGCATCGATCATCAACTCGAGGGGCTCCTTGCCCCTCCCCGCGACGGGATCGGCATCGCGCTGCTCCAGCTGGGCGACGCCCACCAGAACAGGTTCGAACGTAGATGTCGGCATCATCCCCTCAATCAGACGCACGGCTGCCGGCCGCGTCCGACGATTATAGATTCGATCGCGCGTTGAAGAGGCGGACCTCTGCAGAAGCGCCATCGCGCTTGCCGCTCACGAGCGCGATAATCCGTAGCAATGACCGAATTTCCGACACGCTCCCGTCGTTTCCAGCGACGCGTCGAAGACTTCACCTGCGAACGCTGCGGGGCGTTCAACGCCGGCGATGGATACACGAACCACTGTTCCAGGTGCCTCACCAGCAAACACGTCGACATCCACCCGGGCGACCGGAGTGCCGGCTGCGGTGGCCTGATGCGCCCCGTTTCCGTCGATGGAAGTCACGGCCGCTGGCGGCTCACGCACCGCTGCGAGCGTTGCGGCTTCGAGCGGGCGAACTATGCGCGGTCCGAGGAGACCGACGCGGTGACTAGGCTAATGCGTGACCTCGCGTCGTAGGGGGCGGCTATCGCGGCCGAGACAGCGTGCCCTCGACAGTGTTTGAGCAGAACGGCCT
>JAPPKV010000333.1 GCA_028819775.1 Gammaproteobacteria bacterium
CCATCCGCCCGCCGTTCTCGGCTGCCCAGTCGAGATATTCGCCCATCACGGCGGCTGCCTCGTCGCAGCCGTCCTGGTCAATCGCGCACTGTCCCGAGTCGCCGATGACCCAGATCCGCACCGGTTCGTTCGATCCCGTCGGCGGTGAGGTCTTGAAGAAGTGGTCGGCGTCTCCTCCGGCGAACGTCGTGTCCGAGTTGCCGATCTCGTAGTAGTACCTCGTGCTGCTGTCGAGACCGGTGATCAGCACTTCGTGCTCGCTGGTCAACGCGTCCATCTCGATCGTCGTATCCAGATCCGCGAAATCGGTTCCGTAGGAGAGCTTCGAATCCGTGAACCCGTCGGTGCGCCAGCGCACGATCATCGACGAGGGCGTACCCATCTGAAGATACGGGCCGCGGACGAGTTGGGGATCGGCGGACTCGACGATCTTCACCAGGTTCATGTCGAAGCTCAGATCGGAGCTGGTGGCGTTGACCTGGTGCACTTCCACCGCCAGCACGTTGTCGCCGTCTACGAGTGCGTCCGCGGAAACCGTGTAGCGGTGGAGATTCTGGCCGTCGTCGTCGGCGTTCGGTGCAAACGTCTGGTAGTTGACCTCGCCGTCGGGCATGTTCGAGCGGACGATCTCTGTGCCGTTGAGATAGATGATCGCGCCGTCGTCGCGACGCAGATTGACCTCCAGGCCGACGATACCGGTGCTGTCGACGTCGAAATCGTGCCGGAAGTAGAAGGTGGTTGCGCCGCGCGTTATGACGGTCGCCTCGTCGCCTTCGCCGAAGCCGAGTTGCGCCGCCCCGGATGCCCAGCCGGAGTCGTCGAAGTCCGGCTCGCGCCACGCCGTGCCTTGGTCGGTTCCATCGTCCAGGTAGGACCAGGTTGACCCCAACGAGACGATGTCGTTGGCGCCGGGGGCGGTGGCCGTGGTCTCGAGGGAGAAATCAAAGCTGACGTCCGAGCTTGTCAGGCTGCTTTGGTGTACCTCGACGGCGATCACGTTGTTGCCCGCGACCAGGCCGGACGATTCGAATTCGTGCTCGAAGTACTCGCTTGTTTCGATGCCGGCCGATGCGAAGGTGTTGTAGGAAATCGTGCCAGTCGGCATGTTGGTCCGATAGACCTCGGTGCCGTTCAGGTACACCACTGCCCTGTCGTCACGAAGAACGGCAAGGGCGAGCCCCGCGATGTCGTCCGGATTGTCGACGTTGAACGAATGCCGAAAGTAGTAGGTGATGTGGCCACTGTCGATTTCGGTTACCTCGTCGCCGTCCCCGAAGCCGAGCTGGGCCGCGCCCGTCGCCCAGCCGGAATGGTCGAAGTCCGTTGCCCGCCACGCGGTGCCCTGGTCGCTGCCGTCGTCCAGATACCGCCAAGTGGACCCCCTGGCGATCAGTTCCTCGCCATAGGCGGTCGGCAATGCGAACGCGAAGACGGCTGCAATCAGCAGGCAGGCCCGGAACCGAAGTTTGCTCGCGTCGCCAGTCGGGGTAGCGGCGTGTCTCATGGTGTGGCGTCCTTGTTCAAATAGTTGGCAATGGTCTCTCGAAGCGCGGTCATCGCGGGCGACGACCGTACGCGGACGGGCAGCGATTCCACGGCGGCCCTTGCGCTGCGGAAGGCCTCCAGGGCTGCGGTTTCCTGGCCGGCCGACGCGAGTATCCTGCCCTTGCGCACGAGCCAGGTTTCCTTCCTGGGCGCATTGGCGAGCACTTCGTCGACGCGGGCGATCGCCTTGGCGTGGTCTCCCCGGTCGAGTTCGATTTCGATCGCGAGTCTCTGCAACGTGATGAGGGGGCCGATCGACGACATGCCTTCGTCCAGTCCCTCGATCGCGATGCCCAGGTACAGTGTCCCTGCGGCCCGGTAGGCGTTCGCGCGGGCAAGATAGTGGTCGGGAACAGCGACGGGCTGGGCGGCAATCGCCAGCGTGTACCGCTCGGCGGCCGCCACGTGCCGGCCTTGCCCGGTCAGGGTTTCGGCAAGGGCGATATGACCTGCGGCGCTTTCGGGCTCGGAGGCGAGGTAGCGCCGCAGGGACGCTTCCGCTTCGGGCAGCGACCCGCCGCGAAGGAAGGTGAGTCCGCGCAGATAGTGGAC
>JAPPKV010000258.1 GCA_028819775.1 Gammaproteobacteria bacterium
TTTGCGTTGGAATCGCACTTTGCGTTCAGGCTCATGTCGCATTGGACAAGGCTCCCGTTGGACAGTCCCGGTGCCGAAGAGTAGGCTTTTTTCCCTCCCCGATCCTCGTGAGGTGACCCATGTACGGCAAGATTCCCTTGTGCTGCCTGACCATCGCGTTTCTCGGCACGTCCGGCCTAGCTGCTGACCAAACGGCTGGGTCAAGCGAAGACAGGCTCATCGAAGAAATCATCGTCACGGCGGAAAAGCGGGAAGAAAGACTGCTCGACGTACCGCTCACCATGTCCGCGTTCAGCGAGCAGATGATCGAAGAACTCGGCATGACCAGCCCGAACGACATCGAGCAGCTTGTTCCGGGTCTGCAGTTCGGCGACAACGGCGAGCAGGTCGGCCAGGGAACCGTCATCCGTGGCATCGGTTCTCGACTCGCAGGGGAGACCCACTCGGACCTGGCGGTCGCCACCTATGTCGACGGCGTGTACACCATAGGCACGTACGGAGTCGCGCCAAACCTGTTCGACGTCGAACGCATCGAAGTCGCGCGCGGGCCACAAGGGACCCTAAACGGGCGGAACTCGATCGCCGGATCGATCAGCTACTTCACCAAGCGACCCACCGACGAGTGGGACTCGCTGTTTCAGGTGGAGTTCACGGACCAGACGACCCAACGCTACAACGTGGCTTTCGGCGGACCGCTCGTCGGCAACCTGAGCTTCCGCATCAACGGCGGTTTCTACACCGGCGACGGTGCCCAGCAAAACAGCGGACTTGGCGGCGACTACGCGGCGCCGGATCAGACGACGTTTACCCCGCAATTGCGCTACAAGACAGATCGCCTCGATGTGAACGTGCGACTCGCGCTTGTCAACGACGACGGATCGCCCCGTATGCAGGTTCCGCTCTCGGAGCGAGACCGCACCTCCGAGTGCATCGAGGATCCGCTTTCCCTCGACGAAGAACCCGAATGCGAAACCAATGTCTGGTATCTCTACACGCAACCCCTGCCTTCGGTACCCGGCGGTTGTCCCCCCGGAACACCGGGTTTCGAGTGCGGCGACATCTCGAACAAGCTGCACGTCAACCGCCCCGGAATATCCGGCAGCGAGGGCGACCAACGGACGGCCAGTGCCGACTACCAGCTCACGGAGTCCTTCTCGCTACGCTACAACTACGGAAGCACCGACAACTTCCAGCAGGTGACCCGCGACAACGACTTCACCAACCGGGTCGGCAGTTCGGCCGACCCGCTTCTGTCCGACGATGCCGGGGTTCCTTTCGACGACGTGGTCCTCGGTGTGACCTACGACTACACGGAAGAGTCCCACGAGCTGCAGCTCCTATCCGATCTTGACGGCAAGGTGAACTTCATTGCCGGGGTGTTTCGATACACCAACCACACCACCTGGAGCGTGCCGGTGTGGAACTACGGGAGTTCGTTCCGCTTCCAAAACGCGGATGAGGCGGCCGTGGCGGCGTCGCCGATCTTCGGTTTCGTACCGGTGTCAAGTTGCCAGGATGTACTGACCAACGTCATCGAGGGATTCGGCATCGGCGTATCCCGGGGCGGACGCGATGTCGCCCAGGGCTGGGATTGCCCCCAAGGAAACGACCATACGCAGTTCTTTCTGTTCTCGACCAACGGGGGCTCGACGACGAGTGCGGCGTTTTTTAATGCCGAGTACCAGGTCAACGAACAATGGCAGGTGTCCGGCGGTCTGCGCTACACCGAGGACGAGAAAGAGCAACTCTTCGACGGTGGCTGGATCATCTTTCCGATCGGCGGGGTCCCGTTGATCCTGTACTTCGATGACTCGGACCTGAAGAAGCGGACCTGGGGCAAGACGATCGGCCATGTCAGCCTGGAATATGCGCCAGCGCCCGACCAGCTGATCTACGGTCGTCTGTCCACGGGCTACCGCGCAGGCGGATTCAACACGTTTTCGCCGGGCGCGCCAACCGACCCGATCAAGGAAGAAACCCTCGTCAACTATGAAGTCGGGATGAAGGGCTTGTACCTGGATCGTCGGCTTCAGCTCACGGCGGCGGCGTTCTACAACGACTATTCGGACTACCAGATCAACGGCACCAAGG
>JAPPKV010000070.1 GCA_028819775.1 Gammaproteobacteria bacterium
TCCCCGCCACGAAAGCCGCGCGGATAGGCTCACTTTCTTATTGGAATATGCTGCCTCACCGATCTGCAGGTCCACGAACCGCTTGTACGCGCCGTTCGACTTCGTCATCAGGTCGCCGTGGCTGCCGGTCTCGACGACTCGTCCTTCGTCCAAGAAGCAGATGCGATCCGCGGTTCGGATGGTGCTGAGACGATGGGCGATTACGATCAGCAGTCGTCGCGATCGCTCGGCCGTGAGGGCATCTACCAGCGCGTTCCCCGTCTCGGGGTCGAGAGCGGCCGTCGGCTCGTCCAGCACGAGGATGGGGGCGGCACTCACCAGTCCCCGGGCGATTGCCAGGCGTTGTTTCTGACCGACGGAGAGTCGTGCTCCCGCACGTCCCAAACCGGTCTGGAAGCCGTCCGGCAGCGCTTCGATGAAATCGAAAGCGCCGGCGGTGCGCGCCGCCGCGGCTACCTGTGCATCCGAAGCGGTTGGATTTCCCATGCGGATATTGGCGGCAGCCGTGTCGTCGAACACGAACGGCTCCTGGAACACGAAGGCGACCTGGGCGCGCACCGCATCCGCGCGCAGGCGCCGGACATCGACGCCGTCGTAGAGGACAGCGCCATCGGTCGGCTGGACAAATCCGGCTACCAGGTAGGCCAAGGTGCTCTTGCCGGCACCCGTGGCACCCACTAGGGCGACCACCTCGCCGACGCGTCCTTCGAGATCCACGTCGCGCAGCGCGTCGGTACCGTCGGGATAGCGGAATGTCGCGTGCTCGACGCGGAAGCGCTCGACCGACCCTTCGATCGCTCGGTCGCCGTGACGGTCCGCGTCCACCGTCGAGTCCGCGACTTCGAACACCCGCCGCATGCCCGACACGTTGTTCTGCAGGTTGAACCACATCGCGCCCAGGCCGCTGACGTTGGTGACCAACTGCACGAAGTAGGCGTAGACCACGCTGAAGTCCCCCGCCGACATGCGCCCTTCCACGACGGCGGCGCAGATGTCGAAGAAGACGTAGAAGATCAAGCCCGCCCCGACGGTGGCCTGCACCAGGAGCAGCAGGAGGTACATCACCATGTATGCCCGGAAACGCTTGAACGACGTCTCGCTGTCGCCGGCGAAATCGTCGCGCTGTCGTTGGCCGGCACCGAGACCCTGCACCGCGACCGCGTTGGCCACACCCTCCTCCACGGTGGCGGTGGTGACCGCACCAGCCTCGCGGCTAGCAAGGGCTCGGCGCCGGGTCATGCCCGTCATCAACAGCGTTGAGATGAGCACCATGGGGGCGGCGAGGCAGGCCACGACGACCACCGAGGGCACGGCGCTGAAGCTATGCGCCGTGGTCCAGATCACCGTGGCGATCACGAACAGGTTGGCAACGGGCAGCACGAGGATGTCGTAGCAGACCCGCGAGATGGCCGGCGTGTCGTACATGGTCCGGTACACGGCATCCCCCACGCTCGCGTCCGCGAACCGCACCATCGGCCAAGCCATCACCCGTCCGAACAGGAGCGTGCGCAGGGCGTGGTTGATGCGATGGGTGATTCGAAGCTGGTAGCGGAACTCGTAGAGGCCGAGCAGTCCGCTGACCCGGCTGCCGGATTCGTTGGCCTGGTTCTCGCTCTGGGTCGCCGTATCGAGACCCTCGGCGAGGCCCCCGCTGGCGTTGTCACGGGCAACGCCGCCGCCGAAACCACCGATCAGGACGATGCCGACCACGCACACGCCGACGATCGCCCAGACGATCTCAAACGGGTTAAGCCCGTGCAGCAGGTCGACGAACCAAGCCACGTAGGGGGGATAGGGAGTGGGCGACGACCCCACCGGGAGACCTTCGACAACATGGTCGATCAGGATCTTGATCGGCCAGGGCAGGAACAGCACCACGCTCAAGCCGAGCAGGGTCAGTCCGAGTTTGACGGCGATCTGGCGCCGATAGGGCCACACGAATTGCAGCGAACGGCCCAGCAGGACGAAGGTCTCCCGGCTGGAGATGCTAATCTCTTGCGGCACCGATTCCGTCATTCGTCGTCCGCCATGGCGGATTCCCCGGCGACGTGGGTGGCATGCGTTTCGGCGTTCACGAACCGCTTGTATG
>JAPPKV010000478.1 GCA_028819775.1 Gammaproteobacteria bacterium
CATCGACGAATGTGCCGTGGTAGTGGGTCGTCACCGTATCCGTGGGTCCGGGGGTTGCGCCGTTCCCGGAGACTAGGATTTCGTACTGCAATCCAGAGTCCGTTGTGACGATGCCGGAACGCTCGGCATCCTCGGCAACAGACGCGCGAGACGGATCTGCGGGTTCCGCCTGGGGGGCATCGGTCGCCGCACCATTGGGCGCACATCCCGCCATGCAAACGGCGAGTACACCGGCGAACGACCGTATCGGCAGTGGGTTCGATGGCGAGCGCTTCATGCTGTCGGTGTCCTTGGTCTGACAAGTCGACGGATTCTACGCCATGTCGGTCCCGCCGGAACGCCGGGGCGCGACCGCGTTGCCAAATCCAATGCGGCTGCATCCGTGCAGGCTCTGGTGGCCGTACCCGGACGCATGGGTTACATTCGCACACCCGTGCGCCACCGGTGTGCGGGAATGAGCACAGGGCCAGCGGTGCCCAGGTAGGACGAGTGATGGTGACAATACGGCATCGAAACGGGACTCGAGTGAGAGCCTTGTCCCGCGTTCCAGGAGACTGGCATCCATGACACGACGCATCTTTGGTTCCCGGACTGCGACCGGTGTCGCACTCGCAGCATTCGCGACCACGGCGGTCGCCGACACGGGAATTCAGCCCGATGATTGGCTGGGACTCGAGCCGGAGCCGAGTCACCGCCAGACCAGCGTCGACATCGTCGATCGGCTGCGCGACGGGCACTTCGTCAAGAAGGGGCTCGACGACGAGGTGTCGAGCCAGACCTTCGACAACTACCTCGAGTTCCTGGATCCGCGGCGTCTGCACTTCCTGGCCGACGACATCGCCGAGTTCGAGGACTATCGCTACCAGCTCGACGATGCGCTCAACCAGGGAGACGTCGAACCCGCGTTCGCGATCTACAACCGCTACCGACGACGCGCCCTCGAACGCATCGAGTACGAGGCGAAACTCATCGGGCACGGCGTGGATCTGTTTGACTTCACGCTGGACGAGGCCATCGACGTCGACCGGTCCGATGCCCCCTGGCCGGATTCCCGGGAAGCCTTGGAGGATCTTTGGCGTCTGTACCTGAAGAGCAGCGTGCTGTCGGGCAAGCTTGCGGGAGAATCGTTCGAGGAGATCGGCGAAGCGTTGGCCAAGCGCGGGCACAATCGCGCCCGAACGATCCGGCAGACGCGGAGCGAGGATGTCTTCCAGCGGTTCGTCAACGCTTTCGCCCTGACCTACGACGAACACACGCAGTACTTCTCGCCCCGGGACTCGGAGGATTTCGGCATCTTCATGTCACTGTCCCTGCAGGGTATCGGGGCCGTCCTGGGCACCGAGGACGAGTACACGGTCGTTCGGGACCTGGTCACCGGCGGACCGGCGGAAAAGGGCGGCGAGCTGAAGTCCGGCGACCGCATTGTCGCGGTGGGCCAGAACCGGGGGCCGCTCGTGGACATCATCGGCTGGCGATCGGACGATGTCGTGCAGTTGATACGCGGCCCCAAGGGCTCCAGGGTTCGCCTCAAGGTCATTCCCGCCGGAGCCAGGGAGGAGGACGTACGGATCGTGGAGATCGTGCGGGAGTCGGTGAGTCTCGTCGACCAGTCGGCCAGCAAGTTTCTGCTCACTTTGGACCGAGCCGGCCGCGAGCATCGCATCGGCGTGGTGGTAGTGCCCACGTTCTATGCCGACTTCCGGGCCATGGAGCAGGGCGATCGGGGCTACAAGAGCACCACCCGGGACGTCGCCAAGCTGATCGAGGAACTCAAGACCCAGGGCATGGACGCGCTCATCATCGACCTGCGCCACAACGGGGGCGGCTCTCTCCAGGAAGCCGTCGAGTTGACGGGATTGTTCGTGGATTCGGGTCCGGTCGTGCAGGTCAAGAGTCTGCGTGGCATTACCCGCGTCCTTGGCGACGACGACGGTGCCGTGGTGTGGGACGGTCCGCTGGCTGTCATGGTCAACCGAGGCTCCGCGTCCGCGTCCGAGATCTTCGCGGGTGCGATCCAGGACTACGACTTGGGCGTCGTCGTGGGCAGCCCCACATTCGGCAAGGGCACCGTGCAGACACTTGTCGAGC
>JAPPKV010000075.1 GCA_028819775.1 Gammaproteobacteria bacterium
TTTCCGGAGATTCTGGATGCCGGTATTCCGGGCACCCCCAAACTCGGCCAGCCGATCCTCGTGACGGGCACGACGAAGCCCATCCTTACCGAGAAGCACGGCCTAGCGGCCCCGGCGCTCTGGGACTGGAACGGCGACGGCAAGCGCGACCTCCTGGTCGGCGAGTTCGAAACCAACTCGAGTGATTTCCCGATGGGCGCCGACGGGTCGACCATCCGCGTCTACCTCAACGTCGGCACCGACGCCGATCCAAAGTTCACCGACGAATTCGAGTGGGCGCGGGATACCGAGGGGACCATCATGGAGGTGCCCCAGTGGTGCTGCATCGGCTTCACGCCGCAGTTCGTCGATCTCGACGACGACGGCCATCTCGACATGATTACCGGCCAATACCATCCGGGCGACGTCACTTGGTTCCGGAGCACCGGCGACGGCTTCCTGCCCGGTGAGACGCTGCCCCAGGAGGGAGACCCGAGCGTCAACGGCCAGCCGGCGTTCGGCAACTACGAGGGCGAGCCCGGGGATATCGGCACGTTCCACTACTGGGTATACACGTCCGCGAGCCTTGGCGATCTCGACGACGACGGCGACTACGACCTGATCGTGGGCGGCAGTGGAGGCTTGAGGGTCAGCGAGAACATCGGCAGCCCGCGGCGACCGAGCTTCGCCATGCGCGAACCCCTGCTTACGATCGATGGCGAGCCGCTGAGCATCCTGGACCGTGGCGAGGAGTGGGAAGCAAACTTCCCGGATGGAGAACTCCTGCCGCCCGACGGCGACGGCAAGAGCAGCCCGCTGGTTGTGGATTGGGACGACGACGGGGTTCTCGACCTGCTGGTCACCGGTTCCTACCGTCACCCGTCGAGCCACGCTGTGACCTTCTTCCGGGGCGTCAAGACCGACGACGGGCACCGTTTCCATCCGGGCATCGATCTGCTGCCGACTGCGGACGGCGCGAAAGCGCTGCCCGGCAGCGGGCAACGGGTCTACGTGGACGACTGGAACCGGGACGGCGTCAAGGACCTGATCATCGGTGCCAGCGTCGCCACCGTGAACGGCGGCGAGTTCAGCGACGAGCTTTCCTGGGAGTGGGAGGACGTCAACGACGTCCAGAGCGCGGGCAAGGACCCCGGGCTGTACCCACCGCGCGAGCGCCCGACCGCCGACTCCGAGCTCATGGCGTGGGCGAAGGACAACTACACCGAGGAGGAATTCGAAGAGCACCTGAAGATGAACCAGGACTACTGGTACAAGGAGGTCGGACGGCTCTACGACGAGGGCAAGGAGCACTGGCTGACCATGCGGCACCAGGGCCGCATCTACGTGATGCTGGGTGAACGTCGCGAGGCGAGCGCCGTCACGGCCGACGCGGTCCCCGTCCCCGCCGAGACCCCGAAAGGCCGCTCGGCCAAGGCAACAGCGGCGCAACCACCGGTATCCCTCGCGCTCATCGCGCCCGACGAGATGGGCATCGGCGAATCGCGAAACGTCGCCGTCAACTTCACCATGCGCCCCGGCTGGTACATCTACGCGCCGACCGGCCGCAATGCGCCGCATGGCATGATCGAGACGAGCGTCAGTTTTGGACTACCGGAAGGCATCGAGACCGCCGGACCCCGCGGCCTGCCGCTGCACCACTTTAAGGGCCTCTACGACATCTACGAGGGCTCGGACCGCGAATGGGCGCAGCCCGTCGAAGCAAACGTGGCGGGAAGCTACGAGGTCACCGCAAAGGTCACCTACCAGACCTGCAAGGACGACCTGTGCCTGCCGCCTCGCACCGAAACCCTTCGCACGGTGCTCGCGGTCGTCGACGCGGGCGGCTGACTCGAGTCGTTCGCCAAGGGAGACGTATCCACCGTGAGAATCCTGCTGGTCGAGGACGATGCGAACCTCTCCGAGGCCGTTCGCCGTTTGCTGCGCCGGGAAGGTCACGTGGTCGATCTGGCCGACTCGCTGCGGATGGCCCGTGCGGCAGTCACCGAGCATCCCTACGAGTTGGTGCTGCTCGACCGCATGCTTCCGGACGGCGAAGGCACGGCGCTGATCTTCCACGCCCGCGAGGCCGGGGTGCG
>JAPPKV010000382.1 GCA_028819775.1 Gammaproteobacteria bacterium
CCGTCAACCCGGTCGCATTCGGATAGCCTGGTTGGGCGATGATTCGAATGCAGCCGTTTTGCGTCAAGGGGCAGGATGCCCAACCCGAGTCGACGTTGTCTTCGAACCAGGCCGAGGCGCTAGCGTTTTGCGTGTGGTTCTCATCGAGCAGGGCTATGGGGACGTTGACGTCAAGGAGGGCAAGCACGCTTTATACGCCAAGTTCATCCCTGAGCTTGTTGACCAACTCGTCGGTGACGACGGCACCGCCGGCGGGAATCGGCTTGAAGCCGTAGAAGTCGCGGTCGCCCCGACGTTGGCTCACGTCCTTGACTCGCTGGCCTAACGCCTCCCGGATCAGTTCGGAGATGAACTGTCCTGCGGACTTGCGTTCGCGCCTTGCGAGTTCCTTCGCGGCAGACAGGGCATCATCGTCGATGTTCAACGTAGTACGCATTTGGAAGTGCCGATCCCTCGTGGATGGCACCCTGACCTAGGACAGCACGGGCATCAAGCATCAACGCGTGCGAACGCTCGACTGGGCACGGGCGGCTCAGGGTCGAATGTCGTAGAAGCTGTTGATCGCGTTGCCGTATTCCAGCGTCTCGAAGCGGCTAAAGCCCGCCTCGGCGGACATGTGCCGAGCGACCTCCTCGTTGAAGCCAAGTGTCCCAAGGCCCGCGCCGTCGGGTGTGGACAGGCTGGCGGACATGCACACCGTGACGGAGAAGCCGTAGAGCAGGGCGGCCATCGGGTGTTCGGCGAGGTTCTGCTCGAAGGTCGGGAAGCTGCGGATATCGGCGCACAGCCACGCCCCGTCGTCCTTCAGGGCTTGGCGGATTGCGCGCAGAAGCTCGGCCGGGTGGGTGGTGTCATGGACCACGTCGAAGGTTGAGACCAGGTCGAACGTCGGCCCTGCTGGCATGGGTTCGTCGCTTGGGTCCACGATGCGCACGTTGGCCAGCCCAGCATTGGCGACGTTCGCGGTCGCCCGTTCGATGGCGTGGCGGGAGGTGTCGTAGCCGATGAACGAGGAGTTGGGGAAAGCCTTCGCCATCGTGATCAGCGCGGTCCCGGAGCCGCAGCCGACATCGGCCACCGCCGCACCGTCTTCGAGCTTGTCGACGACGCCGGACAATTCCGGAAGCAGCTTGGGCACGAGTTCCTCGCGCTGCATGTACCCCGACATGCGCTCGATGCCGCATGCGCAAGCCGGACCGTGGTCGTCGTAGGAGAGCCCCAGCCCAGTGCGAAAGGCGTCCGGCAGCCTAGGTATGGCGGGGTACGTGGCGGTGACGGCGCCGAAGCCGCTGGCGAAGAAGAACGGGTGGCCCTCCTCGGCGAGCACGATGCCGGCCTCCGGGCTCAAGCCGAACTGCCCGTCGACATAGTCGACCTGACCGACGCATGCCTGGTGGCGAAGCCATTCGCGTAGCCAGCGTTCGTGCAGGCCGGTGTGAGCGGCCAGCTCGTCGCTGGTGGCCGGTCCGATCGCCTTCAGGGCTTTGTACAGGCCCAGTTGGTCGCCGAGCGACGACAAGGCGCAGTTGAAGCCGGCCGCCACCTGACCGCCGATGGTCTTCAGAAACGCCTCGAGCTTGTCGCGGTCTACTTCGGTATTTGTCATGTTTCGTCCCTAAGCGATTGATTCACCGTGTGGCTACAGTCCGGTGGTGGTGATGGTGATGGGCAGCTAGGAGGCTTCGCCCGAAGTCGTCGCCGGGCCGGTGCCACACGGCATGCACGTGGTCGCCGCCTGCGGTGTTGTCGATCTCCAGCAGGAGGCCTTGCCCTTGGATTCGCGTGTAGAAGGAGAACGGGGGATCGTCGCGCGCCACGAAGGCGAAGTGCAGGCTGTCGCGGCTCCCGTCGATCTCCGCGAGGCGTTCCGTCGCGATGGCCGCGTTCCAGAAGGTCGCGAATTCACGGAGCAGGGCGATCAACTGCCCTTGCTGCGCCGCCGTCATGCGCGGGAAGGGCAGCCCGACCGGGGCGGGGCTCGCGAGCGTAGGCACCTGTCCGACCATGTGTCCCCGTCCGGCCTCAAAAGGCAGCGTCGCAACGGCGCGCTGGTCGTCATCGAGGCTGGCATAGAG
>JAPPKV010000131.1 GCA_028819775.1 Gammaproteobacteria bacterium
ATCACCCGGACGTAGTAGAACGCGGCTTCGTGAGGATTGAAAGCCGGATCAGTCCATGTCGTCGCAAGCGAAGCGCTGCCAATGGAATTGACGTAGTTGGCCGTCTCAAGATCAACCGTCGAACCAACACCGGGAAGTTTGCCGTCCTCGCCGATCTCTCGATCACCGGACCAGGCGACGTCGTAGATCTTCTCGTGCAGGGTGCCTGTCGGGTCACGCCAACCCTTTATGACCTGTATGCGATCGAGGTTCGCCCCGTCCGGATCCTTGACGGCACTCACCAGGAACCTCGGCGCCTCGCCCGGCGTTTGGTGGGCCAGATCGCCGCCCATTGGAACGCCCTTGCGGTACCCGATTTCGGCAAGGTTCGGACTCACGGCATCCTCGTTGGTGTAGCCCCACCCGCCGAAAAACCGCAACGAGATGCGTGGTCCCGTCGTCGCGTAGACCTCGCGCCGCTTCATGGCGGCAAAGATGGCCTCGCGGGTGTTCTCCGTCGCCCAGACGGCGGCGTAGCCGGAGGAGGAATACTGCGCCTGGGTGCGGGCGCGATAGGGGCTCGGTTGGTTGCCACCCATCTTGCCCCAGAAGTTGTCCTCGTCGGCGGTGGCGAGGCCGGTGTGGGAGTCGGTGGAACCGATCATCCCGAACTTGTAGGGATTCACGCCGAGTTCGGCACCTAGGGCGAGACCTGTCTGCAGGGCGCTGCGGGCGTAGGACTGCCTTGCCTCGGCCTGGGCTTGCGGCTTGGCCAGATTGCGCCAGGGCTCGTGGTCGGCGAATTCGTCGTTGGGCGAAATGGACGGGAGCGTTTCGCTGTCGCCCTTGATTTGCGTCACTTCGATGATGGGTTCGATGGATGACCGGACCCTCGCGTACTCGCTGCTAAGCGGATTGCCTTCGTAGGTGACGGTGCTGAACATGTTGCCGCGGCTCAAGTTGCTGTTGTGGGGTATGGAGATGACATCGCCGCCGGTCTTCTTCCGGTAGGTCTCGAGGTAGGCCCAAAGGTCCTCCGGGTTGCGACTGTCCCAAGAGGAGAAGGGTCTGGCCTGCAAGGTATGTGCGGGCCCGCCGGCGAACATCACGTTGCGATGCAGCATGGGTGAGCCGCTGCTGTATTCGTACCCGACGAAGGTCGTGAATCTGCCGGGATCGTTGTGCTTCTCGGCGATGGCGACAACGCTCTCCCAAACATCCCGTATGAAATCCTCATCGATGCCGTAGTCGCCGCCCTTCGCGCCCTTGGCGTTCATCAGCGCGGTATCGCCGAATTTGAACTCCTCAAGGCTCTTTGACTCAAGGACATCGGCAAGCGCGGGTGTGCCTGCCAGCACCGCGAACATCCTCCGCCCGTCCTCCGATTCCAGGAGTCCCGGGTCACCAGCCGCCAACCTTGGCAGAACACCCATGTTCTCGGCGTGATCGGACACCATGAGGAAGTCGAGGGGACGACGCAGCCGCACCTCGTCGCCGCCTGTGGCGCGAATGGTCTCGCCCTTGGCGAAACGGTAGGCCTGGTCGGGCGTAACCAAAGCACCCATTGAGAAGGCGTCGGCCGACAGGTGGGTGTGCAGGTGGGTATCGCCCCAGTAGACCCGGTCGGGGTAATCATGCTTTACCGGCCCCGAATAAGGCTCCGCCGCGGTGGTGCCAGCGAGGAGTGCCAAGACTAGAGCAAGGAAGGAACGCATCGTTCGCCTAAAGTTCAGCGGCAAGAAACGAGCCTACAGCAAAAAAACGCACCGGGGGCCGTAGCCCGCGGTGCGCTTAAGAGTTCGCGTTAAGCGATCTAGTCGTTCTTGTTTTGCCAGCTGATCTGGATGCCGAATTCTCGCGGTTCAACAATGGTCCCGAAGGGGCTGGCGATGCCTTCCCGGGGCGACCACATGTGCAGCGCCGCTTGGTCAAGCGCATTCTGCACATAGCCCGTAACCCTCAACGAGGAATCGGGCGACTGCCACCTGGCCCTCAGGTCCCAACGGGTGTACTCGGACACCGCGTACGCCTCGACGTTGCCGTGTTCCACGTACTTCTTGCTGCGGTAGTTCATGATCGTCAGCAGTTC
>JAPPKV010000256.1 GCA_028819775.1 Gammaproteobacteria bacterium
GCTGTCTGCCATGGCGCTCGTTGCGTTCGCTGAGGAGTCGTATTCCCCTCACGTCAACCGGTCTCATACGACCAACGTCTATTGGGGTGATACGCACGTGCACACCGCCCTGTCGTCGGATGCCCTTATCTTCGGCACCCGGCTCACGCCGGATGACGCCTATCGTTTCGCCAAGGGCGAGAAGATCCGCGCGGCAAGCGGCGAGGACGTTCGCCTGCGCCGACCCTTGGACTTCCTCATGGTGTCGGATCATGCCGAAAACATGGGCGTCATCGCGCGGATCGCCGCCGGCGACGAAGCTCTGTTGGCGACGGAAGCCGGCAAACGGACGGCCGAAGCGCTCAACTACCCCGTTTCCTTGCTGGAAGCCCTCAATGCAGACACCGACGATCTGTTGAACGCTTTCAACGCCGCTACGCTGATGGCCATCAAAGCCGACCAAGGTCTGGTCAAGGGTCTAGGCCATGCCGACTACGGGATCGACGAGCGTTTCAGCCGTTCGGTCTGGAAAGAGGTCATCGAGAACGCGGAAAGGCATAACGACCCAGGTAGATTCACCACCTTCTCCGGCTACGAGTGGACCGTGGCCGCCGGCGGCCACCGGAACGTCATCTTTGCCGACGGGCCCGAACTGACCAGCCAGGTGGTGCCATTCTCCGCCTTCGACAGCAGCGATCCCGAGGACCTGTGGGCATACCTCAACGACTACGAGGAGGGCTCGGGAGGCCAGGTGTTTGCGATCCCCCACAACGGCAATCTAAGCGGCAACAGCATGTTCGCGCTCGCCACTCTCCAGGGCAAGCCACTTACGGAAAGCTACGCCAGAAGTCGTTCGCGCTGGGAGCCGCTCTACGAGGTGACGCAGATCAAGGGACACGGCGAAACCCACCCGTTGCTCTCGCCGAACGATGAGTTCGCCGACGACGAGATATTCCGCTGGGGCATCACGAAGAGCCAACCTGATTCGAAGAAACCAAGGAAGGGTCCGGCAGATGCGCAGGAACAAACCAAGGATCCCGGCGCACCCCGGCCGATACCCGTTCATTCCTATGCCCGTTCCGCCCTGAAGCTGGGCTTGGGCAAGAAAGCCGAACTGGGTGTCAATCCCTTCAAGTTTGGCATGATCGGAAGCACGGATTCCCACACCGCCCTCGCAACCGCCGACCAGGGCAATTTCTGGGGCAAGATGCCGGGCAATGAACCGGGCCGGAACCGCGTGGCAACCGGATGGAACTACAACGCTTCCGGTTACGCGGCAGTGTGGGCGGTAGAGAACACGCGGGAAGCGCTTTTCGCCGCCATGCGGCGCAGGGAGGTCTACGCTTCGACGGGCCCGCGCATGACAGTCCGATTTTTCGGCGGATGGGACTACTCCACTGCCGACGCCGCACGGCCAGACCTGGCCCGAGCGGGTTACGCCAAGGGCGTGCCCATGGGCGGCGATCTCACGGAGGCGCCCAAGGCAAAGGCGCCGAGTTTTCTCATCCGGGCTGTAAAGGATCCCGATGGCGCCAATCTGGACCGGGTGCAGGTAATAAAGGGCTGGCGTGACGAACACGGCGAGTTGCGCGAGAAGATCTACAACGTTGCCCTGTCCGACGGTCGTAGAGAGAACCCGCGCGGCGAGGTTCCCGCGGTGGGCAGCACCGTCGACGTTGGCAATGCTACCTACACCAACAGCATTGGCGACCCGGAGCTTGCCGCGGTGTGGACCGACCCCGATTTCAACCGCGCCGAACTCGCGTTCTACTACCTACGCGTCCTAGAAATCCCAACCCCTCGCTGGACAGCCTACGATGCGAAGTTCTTTGGATTGAAAGATCTCCCAGGTGGCATCCCGATGGTCACTCAAGAGCGAGCCTATACGTCGCCCATTTGGTATTCGCCAACCCGATAGACCCAAACCTGGTGCTCGACCTCCGGCTCGCCCTTGGGCATCGGGCGGTAACGTTCGGAACGCTCCACCAAGCTCCACTTGCAGGCGGTTTCCAGGCCATCGAGGTACTGACCGAACCCCTCCTCATGAAGCTCGGTCTTGAGCGAAAAGAAGATGTAGCCACCGTTCC
>JAPPKV010000310.1 GCA_028819775.1 Gammaproteobacteria bacterium
GGAACGGTGGCTACATCTTCTTTTCGCTCAAGACCGAGCTTCATGAGGAGGGGTTTGGTCAATACCTCGATGGGCTGGAAACCGCCGGCAAGTGGACCTTGATAGAGCGTTCCGAACGGTATCGGCCAATGCCCAAGGGCGAACCGGAAGTCGAGCACCAGGTTTGGGTCTATCGGGTTGGCGAATACCAAATGGGTGACGTATAGGCTCGCTCTTGCGTGACCATCGGGATGTCATCTGGGAGATCTTTCAATCCAAAGAACCTCGCGTCGTAGGCGGTCCAGCGAGGGGTTGGGATTTCCAATACGCGTAGGTAGTAGAAGGCGAGTTCGGAGGGGTCGAAATCGGGGTCGGTCCACACCACGGCAAGCTCTGGATCGCCAATGCTGTTGGTGTAGGTAGCATTGCGAACGTCGACGGTACTGCCCACCGCGGGAGCCTGGCCCTCGGGGTTCTCGGTACGACCATCGGACAAGGCGACGTTGTAGATCTTCTCATGCAACTCGCCGTCTTCGTCGCGCCAGCCCTTTATCATCTGCACACGGTCCAGATTCGCGCCATCGGGGTCCTTTACGGCCCGGATGAGAAAACTCGGTGCCTTTCCCGTTGGCGCCTCCGTGAGATCGCCACCCATGGGCACGCCCTTGGCGTAGCCCGCGCGGGCTAGGTCTGGCCGTGCGGCGTCGTCGGCGGAGTAGTCCCATCCGCCGAAGAATCGGACGGTCATGCGCGGGCCCGTGGAAGCGTAGACCTCCTTGCGCCGCATGGCTGCGAAAATCGATTCCCGCGTGTTCTCTACGGCCCACGCGGCCGCATAGCCCGAAGCGTTGTAGTTCCATCCGGTTGCCACGCGATTCCGGCCCGGTTCATTGCCCGGCATCTTGCCCCAGAAGTTGCTCTGATCGGCGGTCGCGAGGGCGGTGTGGGAGTCGGTGCTCCCGATCATGCCGAATTTGAACGGATTGACGCCCAGTTCCGCTCTCTGGCCTAGGCCCAGCATCAGGGCGGAACGGGCATAGGAATTGACGGGGCGCGGTCGCGGCCCGACTAAATTCTCGGTCTGTTCTTTCCCATCCGCCGGACCTTTGCCTTGTTTCTTCGAGTCCGGTTGGCTTTTCGTGATACCCCACCGAAATATCTCGTCACCGGCGAACTCGTCGTTCGGCGAAATCAACGGATGGGTCTCGCCGTGTCCCTTGATCTGCGTCACCTCGTAGAGCGGCTCCCAGCGGGAACGCCTTCTCGCGTACGTCTCCGTGAGCGGCTCTCCCCGGCGGGTAGTGAGCGCGAACATCCTGTTGCCGCTGAGATTGCCGTTGTGGGGGATTGCTAACACTTGCCCTCCCGAGCGTTCCTCGTAGTCGTTGAGGTATGCCCACAGGTCCTCGGGATCGCTGCTGTCGAAGGCGGAGAATGGCACCACCTGGCTGGTCAGTTCGGGCCCGTCGGCAAAGATGACGTTCCGGTGGCCGCCGGCAGCCACGGTCCACTCGTAGCCGGAGAAGGTAGTGAATCTACCTGGGTCGTTGTGCCTTTCCGCGCTCTCGATGACCTCCTTCCAGACCGAGCGGCTGAATCGCTCATCGGTCCCGTAGCCGGCATGGCCTAGACCTTTGCCGGGACCTTGGTCCGCCTTGATGGCCATCAACGTAGCCGCGTTGAAGGCGTTCAACAGGTCGTCGGTGTCCGCATTGAGCGCTTCCACCAAGGAAACGGGGTAGTTGAGCGCTTCGGCCGTCCGTTTGCCGGCCTCCGTCGCCAACAGAGCCTCGTCACCGGCGGCGATCCGCGCGACAACGCCCATGTTCTCGGCATGATCTGACACCATGAGGAAGTCCAATGGCCGGCGCAGACGAACGTCCTCGCCGCTTGCCGCGCGGATTTTCTCGCCCTTGGCGAAGCGATAGGCGGCATCCGGCGTGAGCCGGGTGCCGAAGACAAAGGCGTCCGACGACAGGGCGGTGTGCACGTGCGTATCACCCCAATAGACGTTGGTCGCATCGGACCGGCCGACGTGAGGGGAATACGACTCCTCAGCGAACGCAACGAGCGCCATGGCAGACAGC
>JAPPKV010000537.1 GCA_028819775.1 Gammaproteobacteria bacterium
CCAAGTCCCGCAAACCCTGACGGAGCATGCCGATGGAACGGTCCATGGCGACGATCTCGCCGTGGTGGACGCGGGAGGCTTCCGGCAATTCTTCGAACGCTGCCATGTCCGCATCAAGTGCCTCGAACGGTCGGTGGGGGGAGGCGTACCAGATCAGGACGAAGGCGGGTTTGCCCTCCTCGTGTGCCTGTTCGATGAAAGCGAGGGCTTCATCTACCAGGATTTCAGACGACTCGCCTTCGATGCGTTCGGTCGTTCCGTTGCGACTGAACAGCGGATCGAGGTTGAATTGGTTGGTTTCGCTCAGCCAGTAGTCGAAGCCCAGTTCGCCGGGGTGATGCGGGTCAGACAACGGCATCGGATGGTCCGGTGTGTTCACCGTGTTGAGGTGCCACTTGCCGAAGTGCGCGGTCGTGTATCCGGCGTTGCGGAAGGCTGCCGACAGGGTGTTTTCCTGCTTGTTGATGGAACTGCCTACCGTGGCGACGCCCGTGCGATCGTTGGTCCTGCCGGTCAGCACGGTGGCGCGGGCCGTGGAGCACTGCGGAGCAGCCGAGTAGAACCGGTCCATACGCAAGCCGTTGGCGGCCATGGCATCCAGATTGGGTGTTTCGAGGACCGGATGGTCGTAGTAGCCCGTCTGCGCCCAGCCCATGTCGTCGGCCATCACCAGGATCACGTTGGGAGTGGCCAGCACGCGAAAGGCCAACAGGCTGGCGAGAATGCCGATTGTTCGTCGCGGCATCGACATCGTTAATAGGGACTGACCGGATCCGGGAAGTTCCACCGTACCCAATTCCACTGGAACATGTCATTGGTCGCATCGTTCCAGCCGACGAGCCGTGCCTTCATCTCGCTCTGGATATCGGCATAGTCCGGGTCATCGATGAGGTTGTTCATCTCGGCCGGATCGGCCCGGAGATCGTAGAGTTCATCGAGATCGTGGGGAAAATAGACGTATTTCCAACGCTCGGTCCGCACCATCCGCTGGGTAGAGTATCCCCACACTTCGCCGTGGCTTTCGCAGTAGACGCTGTCCGGCCAGTCGGCAGGCGTCTCGCCCTCGACGAGGGGTACCAGACTCCTTGCGTCCAAATCGTCCGGCAGATCGCCTCCTCCCCATTCGATGAAACTCGGCATTAGATCCATCAAGCGAACAAACTCGGATACTTGACGAGGCGCGACTCCCGGAACCTTCGCCAACAAAGGAATGCGGAAGATCTCGTCATACATCGTGCCGGATTTCTCGAAATGCTTGTGGCTGCCTGTCGCGTCCCCGTGGTCCGTTGAGAAGAGGAAGATCGTATTGTCCTCGATGCCGCACTCGCGGATGGCGTCCCGCACCCGACCGACGCAGTCGTCGATCAGGGTGACATCGCCGTAGTACTTCGCGACGACCTTCTGCCACCAGGACCAGTCCTTGTCCTCGAGATGCCACTCGCGGTGCTTGCGCAGGTGCGCGGCAGGCTTCCCCTCGAAGGTCTCATCGAAGTTCGGCCACGGCGGAATGGACTCCGGGTCGTACATGGAGGCGTAGGGTTCCGGGACAATATTGGGGAAATGCGGCGCGACCCCGTCTATGCGAAGGAAGAACGGCTGATCGCCGTCGGCTCTCTCGCGCAGCATTGCGAGGCCCACATCGGTCAGTTGCCAGGTCTTGCCGTCTTCCTTGGGATGGGGATTCGTACCAGCGACCGCGAATTTTCCCCCGGGGAATTCGATGACCGTTTCATCGCCGGGAACGGACCCCCTAGCGGCACGTCCATGTCTGTGGCGGTCGAAACCGAACTCCGTGGGTCCTAAGTCCTGGTGCACATGCCACTTGCCGGCGTAGTCCAGTACGTAGCCCGCCGCCTTCAATCGGCTGGAGAACGTGGGCGTGTCGAGCGCAAGTCCCCGGCACCAGGCGGGTGCGATATGGGTGTTGATCATCACGCCGTGGTTGTGCGGGTAGAGTCCGGACATCAGGGAGGCCCGGGACGGCGAACACACCGGACTCACCGTATAGGCCTGGTCGAATCGCGTTCCCTCGGCGGCGAGACGATCCAGGTTCGGTGTCT
>JAPPKV010000501.1 GCA_028819775.1 Gammaproteobacteria bacterium
CATCTTCCGCGCGGCACGAATGGCGGCCTCGTCGTTCAGGGAGATGGACTGAAGCTGCTTCCGGCCCGCCGCAACCCGGCCGCAACGAGCAAGCCCGCAACGGATCGACGGCTGCGCTAGCATTGGATGCTGGTTGGGTAGCGGGGACACCCATGTCATTTCGAAGCGAAGTCCGGGACTGGCTCGACGCCAACTGTCCGCAGAGCTGCCGGGGACCGGGTGTGGTGCCGGGTGGCGGCACCAAGGTGCCGATGACGGACGATCAGCGGTTGTGGATAGATCGCTGTGCCGAGCGTGGCTTCACCGTGCCGACATGGCCGGAGGAGTACGGCGGCGCGGCACTCGATAAGGACGAGTACGTCGCGCTGCTGCAGGAGATGCGAGCGCTCGAGATCCGCGCGCCGGTATCCGGCATGGGCACGACGATGATCGGGCCGACCCTGCTCGAATACGGCACCGAAGACCAGAAGGCCCGTCACCTTCCCAGAATCGCCCGGGGAGAGGTCTGGTGGTGTCAAGGCTACTCGGAACCCAGTTCCGGCTCCGACCTCGCCTCCCTGCGCACCCGGGCCGAGGACAAGGGCGATCACTTCGTGATCAACGGCCAGAAGATCTGGACCTCCGGGGCGAACAACGCTGACTGGATCTTCTGCCTCGTGCGCACGGACCCGGACGTACCGAAGCACGAGGGCATCAGCTTCCTCCTGTTCAGCATGAACCAGCCCGGCGTCACCGTTCGGCCCATCCGGCTGATCTCCGGTGCGTCGCCGTTCTGCGAGACCTTCTTCGACAACGCCATCGCGCAGAAGGAGGATCTCGTCGGCGAGTTGAACAAGGGCTGGACCGTCGCCAAGCGTCTCCTGCAGCACGAGCGGTCCGGCATCGGGATGCTGGCGAGCGGCACCAACCGCGAATCCGGCGACGAGCTCTACGATCTCGCCCGCAGCTTCGCCGGCAACGACGACGGCCGCATAGCGGACGATGATCTACGTCGATCCATCGCCGGCCACTACATCGACGCCGAGGCGTTTAGGCTCACCCAACGTCGTACCGTCGAGGAGTCCCAGGGATCCACGCCGGGACCGCAGACGTCGATCTTCAAGTACTACGGCGCGAACCTGCGCAAGGAACGGGCCGAGCTGCAGGTCTCGATGATGGGTACTCGCGGCATTGGCTGGGAGGGCAAAGGGTTCGGGGGCGGCGAACTCGGCATGACCCGGGCTTGGCTCGCCGGCAAGGCAGGTTCGATCGCCGGCGGAAGCAACGAGGTGCAACTGAACATCATCGCCAAGCGGGTGCTTGGGCTGCCGGATTGAAGGTCGCGGCTTCGCGTCGGCAGGGGGCGCCGTAGGGGACGGGCTTGTCTCGTCCCGGCACGCCCTACGGCGCGATCCAGAATGCTGCCGCATTCTCGTACCACAACCGCGACGTTGCGGGTTGGACGGGCGACCGCGCGCCCTGGCGGGCGCGATAGGGTCGCCCCTACGGGCGGGTTCTCGACGTCGCTGCATGTACTTGCGTAGTGGGGTCGGTTTCGCATAGGTTGCGCGGCTGCATTCAATACCGTTAAGGAAGGACCAAAATGAGTCACCGCACCCAGTTCTACATCAACGGCGAGTGGGTGGAACCCCTGTCGAGCGAGCGTCTCGACGTGATCAACCCCGCCACCGAAGAGCCGATCGGGGAGGTCGCGCTCGGCAATGTCGACGACGTCAACCGGGCGGTCGCAGCGGCCGTTGCCGCGTTCGACTCCTATTCGAAGACGACCCGGGAGGAACGCGTCGACCTTCTGCAACGCATCGTCGACGTCTACAAGTCGCGCATCCCGCAGGTGGCTTTTACCATCAGCGAGGAGATGGGCGCTCCCGCCGCCCTCGCCAACGCTGCCCAAGCCCCGGCAGGCCTCGGTCACTTCCTCTCGACCTTGAGCGTCCTCAAGCGCTTCGAGTTCGAGGAGGACATCGGCGGGACGCGCGTTATTCGCGAACCTGCCGGCGTGTGCGGTCTCATCACGCCGTGGAACTGGCCGATCAACCAGATCGCCTGCAAGGTCGCGCCGG
>JAPPKV010000186.1 GCA_028819775.1 Gammaproteobacteria bacterium
TGTCGCGGAGTTACAGACTCACTCAGTGCACGCTCCAGCCGCCGTCGATGGTCAGTGCCGCACCGGTGACGTAGCTCGCCGCATCGCCGGCCAGGTAGAGCGCCAGCCCGGCGATTTCGCGCGGCTCGCCCCAGCGCCTCAGCGGCACCTTCGCCACCACGCCGGCGGCGATCTTATTCTGAAGCAACACAATAGCGGCAGTTGGTTGCCAGTAGTCCGCGATACTCAGGGGTGAATTGCGCCGGCCCCGACGTAGCCTCTACTTGAACGTGAGCATAGTTCCACCGCTGCCACGGCTTGGCGACGTATTCATCATCTGACCGCCACACTATTTGAACGTCCAGACTCGACTGACGGGCCAAGGCCGCGTAGTCTCCTGCCGTATGGTGCGCCCGCCCGTTACCGCGAAGGTGTTCGATCTTGAGTTCTTCAATTGATACGCCGTGTCTGCTCAGGGTCCCGCATTCCCACACCGAGAGTTTGGGCTGCTTGAACGCGCCGGGGCGCGGTCGGGAATCGCGCGTACTCCAATCTACCGGGCGGACGAATCGACACAGATCGCCGTTGGAGGGGACATACATATCCGGGTTAGAGTTGGTCGACGAATGCAGGCTCGGTCGCCGCGGTCAGATGCTTGACTATCCGAGCTCCGGGTCCGCTGTCGTTGAGGACCGTGATATCGAGACCCCCGCCTATTGCCAACTCGGCAAACATCAGCAGGCCACTCTTCAGCCTCAGGTCGAATGAGAGCGCACCATCCACGTCAATGGTGATTTCCGGCTCTTCCGTTTGCGCTCGTGCCTTCTGTACCAGACGATCCGCTAGGTCCACGACATGACTATCCGGCCGTTCGCCATCCGAACCCGAGGAAAACTCGCGAACGGTGGGATCAAACGGAACGATCCGAGGACTCCAGAACTCCTGTCGGTTCGACCATTTCGCACGTAGCGACCGCTCAGCTACCGAACTGACCTGCAAACTGTTGACAGCGAGGCTCATGGATCCGTCACCGTGCGAGGACTCAGTCCTCCATCAGAACCTGTACGACAGGTGACAATCGCGGGGTCGCTTTCGCCCGCCACACTCTTGGCACGGACTTCCATCTCGTAATCCGTATTCGGTTTCAACTCGACAAGCGTGCACGTCGTAAGTGGGGTTTCAACGCCTGCCAACCACTGACGTGCCCCCAACTCTCGTACACGGACAACATAGGTGACCTTCGGTTTCACCTCCACCTCAAGCCACTGCCGCCTTGGCACATTGGGCCACGGCAAACATATCTCGTACGACTCGCCGTTCCATGCCACCGGAGGCTTAGGTGCGTTGACGGTCGTATTCCAGGGCTCCTGATGAGTGTCCGTCGCGGGCCGGCTTATGTCATCGTCCGCATTGGGCACGACAACCAAGGTTGCCGAAACGACTCACCGAGTCAAGTCGGCGCGTCGCGCACGTTCGCACACGTGGCAGACCCGCGAGCGCCAGAACCGCGTCGGCAGCGTACAGCTCCATCCGTCACCCGGCCGTAGCCCTGTTCCTTCAGGTGGCCGGCGGCGGCACGGCACACCAGCCACATCGAGGTGAGGTTGGTGTCCTGCACCTCCCGGAACTGCTCCGGGCTCAGTTCCTCGATCGGCCCGCGGATGTTGATACCGGCGTTGTTCACACGATGTGCAGCCCGCCGCGGTCGGCGATCACACCCGCCACCGCCTCCTCCACCGCGGCCGGGTCGCTCACGTCGCACCGCCAGGCGCGGCACGCCACCCCGTGCTCGGCACTCAGCTCGCGCGCGACCCCGTGCACGCGCTCACCGCGAGCCAGCAGCGCCAGCGACGCCCCCGCTTCCGCCAGCGCACTGGCAATCACCTCGCCGAAGCCGCGGCTGGCCCCGGTCACCAGCGCCACCCTCCCCTCCAGCCGAAACGAGTCCAGAATGCCGAGCCTCACCGGCGCTCGTCTCCCGACGGCGCGGCGCCCGACGCTACTTTGTTCGTCACCGCGCTATTCGAATTGATGCTTGCTCTGGCTGCACGCCTTGCCCTTGCCGCGGACGATGTCGC
>JAPPKV010000059.1 GCA_028819775.1 Gammaproteobacteria bacterium
CCGTATTGGAAGGCGAGGGAGTAGGGTCCGTCGAAGTCGAACGGCACGTCGGTCACGAATTTGCGCGGCGGTCGCGAGAACCCGCCGGCGTCGTCCTGCAGATGGACGAGGAAGTGGTCGTTGTTCCAGAACGCGAGGTCTTCACGTCCGTCCCGGTCGAAGTCCAGCCGATGGACCCTGCGGAGGTACCACGGCGTGTTCTGGGGCGTAATTCCCACCTCGCCGTAGGTCCGCTCGTCGCCGTATGCCTTCGCGTCGAGAAACGGCTCCGGCACACCGATCTTCACGGGGTCGGCAAACGAACCATCGCTCGACTGAAGGGCAAGCCAGAAACCGTCCTTGTCGGGCAGGCAGAGATCGTCGCGCCCGTCGCCGTTCAGGTCGCGCATCACGTCGAGGTGCGGAATGCCGGCATCCTCGGGTGCGTGGAAGTCGGTCGCCACGTCGACAAGCGGTCGTTCCGTTCCCGTGGCCGGGTCAAGCCCATGGACGCCGGTGGACCGATAGGTGACGAGGCGGTCGCCGCCGCCGATTCGGGCGACGTCCACGAACAGCACGCCCGGTTCGAGGGCAACGTGCGTTTTCTCCACCCATTTGCCGCCGTCGAACGCGAGCAGGTGAACGTGCCGCTGTCCCGTCCCATCCACGCGAACGACCGCCAGCGGTGCCTGGCCGTCGAACGATCCGAATAGGAGCGTCTGGTGCTTCGCCGGCGAGGTGACGACTTCGTAGTGCTCGAACGGTTCGCCGACATCGTCGACGGCCGTGGTCGCCGTGCAGCCGGCCGCCACGGTGGTGAGCGCGGACATCGCAATCAAGCAACGCATGTTCATACCTCCAGCTGGTCCACCGACCGGAGACTCTGGGGTCGCACCACAGTTTGCAACCCAAGAGTGGGTTGTCCCGACCAGTGCGCCTCAAGGTACTGTCAAACGATACCGACTGGCTATGCCGTTCTCGGTGCCATCGCGAGGTGGGACGCTTGGAGGCCGACACGCCGAGAAACGGGATGGGACAAGCCCGTCCCCTACGACGGTTCGTGTTGCGCGTCGGGGGCCGGGCTAGCGTCGAAGCCGATGAGGTGGGTGCGGATGGCGGCGACATCGATCTCCACGATGCGAAGTCGTTCGTCGAGCCTCTCGATCTTCGCGGTGAGTTCGTGACGCAAGCCAGCAATTTCGCCTCGCAACTCTTTGCGCAAGCCGCCGATTTCCCCGTGCAACTCGTGCCGCAAGCCGCCGATTTCCGCTCGAAATTCCTGCCGCAACTCCGTTCGCATCGCATACATCTCATCGCGAAGGCGATGGATGTCGTCACTGAGGCGCGAGTGGGACGTCTGAACCATGGCCGCTATGGACGCCAAGCCCGTCAAGACGGCGATGGTGCGACCGTCCAGCCAAGATGGAAGAGACAAGGTGCGCCGCTGCGGCCCCCTTGAGGTTTCGGTATTCGGTTGCTTGTTGTCGCCGCTGGCCATCGTCTCGACTTCCCGATGTGGTTGCGGTGGTACTTTGCCTGACCGCAACGGCGCCTTATGCAGGACGATAGCACCAAATCGCGTGCGATATCTCGCAAAAAACGGGCCGCTGTACCGCGACCTGCTACCTCAAGGGTCTAATCCGCCGTCGGTTCTTTCAGGTTCGCCAGTTGCGTCGCGAGCACTTTCGCGATGCCGCTCTCCGGGTCCGTGACTTCGGCGAGGGCTCTTTCGAGGACGGCTATGGACTCGGCATCCCGGCCGCCCTGCTCAAGGGATCTCGCGTAGGTCATCGCCGCGAACGGGTCCGACGGATCGAGCTTGTAGCCTCGTTCGGCGTATTCGCTGGCGAGCAGCCGGTACTCCTCCGTTTCGGCGCGTTGGAAATCGTGGCTGGCGGAGGTGTATACCCGAGCCTGATTGGCGCCCGGCTTGGCAAGGCGGGCCTCGACGGCCTGCTTGAGTTCGGCCCACCGACCCGTTTGCGCGAGGTACCCGTTGCGGAAGTTCTCCTCCTGGAATTCCCGCAGCAACGGGCTGTCGGGTTCGAGGTCGCGCTGGAATTCGGCCGCACGAC
>JAPPKV010000392.1 GCA_028819775.1 Gammaproteobacteria bacterium
AGAAACCACTGCCAGAGAGGCCAAGAACCGCTTCGGCCAGTTGCTCGATGCGGCGCAGCAGGGACCCGTCTGCGTGACCAAGAACGGTCGCGCCGTGACCGTGATGCTCTCTGTCGAACATTATGAAAGGCTTCGCGGTTCTGCGTGGGAGCAACTCACGGCGACGATGGACTCGCTTGGGGAGCAGGCGTCGGCCAGTGGCCTGACCAAAGCGAAGCTAGACGCGCTGTTGGCGGATGAGAGCTGAACGTCTCGTCGTCGATACGAACGTCCTGATCAGTGCCGCCCTGCGTCCCCAAGGACAACCAAGACGGGTCTTGGAAGCGGTTCGCGCTACAAACGGTGCCCTTCTGTTCTGCGACGAGACGTTCTACGAGCTTCGGTCGCGGCTTGGCCGGTCGAAATTCGATGCCTACGTGAGTCGGAACACGAGGTCGGTTTTCCTCGCTCAGCTCACGATGGTCGCCGAGTGGGTATCCATTGCAGGTAGTAAGCTGGGATGTCCGGATCCCGATGACGATAAGCTGCTCGAAACCGCCTTGGCCGGCGACGCCGATTGTCTCGTGACCGGCGATCGAGATTTGTTGGAGATGCATCCGTTTCGCGGCATCCCCGTGCTGACGGCTGCGGCGTTCCTGGCTTCAATGGAGGAACAACGCGGCTAGCCCTTACGGCGCGCCGAAAACGGCACCGTCAAAGACAACCCGCGAATAGCCGTTGGCCGCACTCCGGATCGGCATGGGCGTACCCTTGCCACGGTCGAGCTGCACCGTCGACAGGCGCAGAGCCCCCCGGCCGCAGGAAATGCGCCAACCTTCGGCATCGTGGCGGAGCGTGCCCGGTGGCAACGCCTCCTTTGGTGCGATCGGATTTGCCTCGAGAATGCGCAGCCGGACACCATCCGGTCCGGTTGTGAACGCTGCCGCACGACCGGAGAGCGCTCGTACTTGGCGGCCTATGGCGACCGCATCGGCGTGCCAATCGATCAACGACTCGGCACTGGTCAGCTTGTGGGCGTAGGTGGCCAATGCGTCGACTTGGGGTTCGGGCTGGATGTCGGGTAGTTCGTCGAGAACCTCGAGCAACGTGTCCGCACCGAGGGCTGCGAGAGCCGTGGTGACCGTTGCGCCGACGGCATCATCGCCGAGCGAGATCCGCCGCTGCCGGTACACCGGGCCCGCATCCAGCTTGGCTTCGATCCGCATGATGCTGACGCCCGTTTCGGCGTCGCCCGCCATGATCGCCCGCTCCACCGGTGCCGCACCCCGCCAGCGCGGCAGCAGGGAGGCGTGGACGTTCAGGCAATGGTGCTTGGGCGCGTCGAGTATGGATTGGGGGAGCAGTAGCCCGTACGCGGCGACCACTAGCCAGTCGAACCCGGCAAGGAGGGTTTCTTCGCCCTTGATCCTGGTCGGTGTCCGCACCTCGATGCCGGCGGACTCCGCCAACGCGTGCACGGGACTCTTCGACACCTTTCGGCCGCGGCCCGTGGGTCGGGGAGGTTGGGCGTAGACCAAATCGACGCGGTGCGGGGAGTCCAGGAGCCGCGCAAGGATCGTCGCCGCGAACGCCGGCGCGCCCGCGAACGCCAGTCGCCAAGCCATGTCGTGCTTGAGTGTCTTAGCCCCGGCCGGCGCGAGCGACTGCTGGCCGGCGACCGGAATCGGATGGGCGCTTCTGGAGCTTCTTCTTGATGCGCTGTCGCTTGAGGCTCGACAGGTAGTCCACGAACAGCTTGCCATCCAAGTGGTCGCACTCGTGCTGGATGCACACCGCCAGCAGCCCCTCGGCTTCCAGCGTGAACGGTTTGCCTTCTCGGTCCAGTGCGGCGACCCGGATGTGCTCGGCCCGTTCCACGGGCTCGTAGAAACCGGGTACCGACAAGCAGCCCTCCTCCCGCTCCTGGGTGCCTTCGGCGATCTCGATGACCGGGTTCACGAACGCGTGGGGCTCGTCGTGGTTCGCCGAGACGTCGACCACGAGGACGCGTTTGTGAACGTTGACCTGGGTGGCTGCCAGGCCGATGCCCGGGGCTTCGTACATGGTCTCGAG
>JAPPKV010000471.1 GCA_028819775.1 Gammaproteobacteria bacterium
TTCCGGACGGCGAAGGCACGGCGCTGATCTTCCACGCCCGCGAGGCCGGGGTGCGAACCCGGTTTCTGATTCTCTCGGCCCTGGGGGACATCCACAAACGCGTCGAGGGTCTCGACCTCGGGGCCGACGACTACATCGTCAAACCTTTCGAGCCGGACGAACTCTGCGCACGGATTCGCGCCGTCGGGCGCCGGCCGACCGGCGACGGTCCACGCCCGGTCGAGTTCGGCAATCTGCGCCTGGACCGGGCCTCCCGCGACATCCTGGCCACCGCCGACGGTGAAACGGCGGGCCGGCCCGTGGTTCTTCCGCGTCGGGAGTTGGCCCTGCTGCAGACGCTCCTGGAGCGCGCCGGCCGGGTGGTGACCCGCGACTCGCTGGAGTCGGCGATGTACGGCTACGACGACCTCTTCCAATCGAATACCCTTGAATCCCACGTCTCGCGGTTGCGCAAGCACCTGGCAGAGACCGATGCAGGGGTGGCCATCCACACGATCCGGGGGGTGGGCTACATGCTCAAGGAACAGCCGTGAGTCTCAAAGGCACCAGCATCAAGTGGTTGTCTCGTTCGTTGATCGGTCGGATGACGCTACTTTCGGTGGTGTTCCTGGTCCTGGCGCTCGGTTGGTTCACCATCGTTCCCTACTGGAGTTACGTGGCGACCGGAGACCCGCTCGACTTGACGCGCAGCAGCGCGTTGACCGAAATCTTCAACGAGCCTACTGCATCGCTGGCGGAGTCGGTGGTCCTGAAGGAAATCGCAGACGCCAACCCGGAATTCCGACTCTATCTGCGTCGCGGTGACGAGGAGTTCCTGTTGGGCGACCCACCGCGGCACCTGGCGCTCGCTTCGTCGATGCGAAAACTCGTAAGTGAGCCGAGTCGTACCTCCTCGAGCTTTCGCATACAGGAAGAAGGTGCGCCCACCATCGTCCAGTTTGCCCACGGCGAAGACCGCGACTTCTACTATGAAATCGGCGGCATCATGACCCCGATCGCCAGTGTCCAGAATATATTCGAGGCCGTAGACCCGATGTTGTTCTGGTTCAGAACCCGCGACCCGTTGATTGCGGGGGGTGGCGTATTGCTGATCGCATTCGTCGTGCTGCTGCTGGCGGCTCGCTCGGTTAGAACCCTGGCCCGCGCCGCCGACACCATCGACGCGACCTCCGGCGACCGCCACCTGCTGCCCGAAGCAGGCCTGCCGGCCGAGGTGGCGACATTGGTGCGGGCCATCAACGAGATGATCCGCCGAGTGGAAGCCGCCCACGAGGAGCAGGAGATGTTCCTGGCCACCGCCGCCCACGAACTGCGCACGCCGATGACCGTGCTCCGGACCCGCCTGGAGGAACTTCCCGACTCCGAGACCAAGGCGGTCCTGCGCGACGACGTCCGGCGCATGGCAAGTTTGGTCGACCAATTGCTGCGCCTCATGCAGATCCGCAACAGCCAAGACCTGCCCGACGAGGTCAACCTAGTGGCAACGACTCGCGAGGTCGTGGCGGAACGTGCCCCGCTCGCCATCGACTGCGGCGTCGACATCGAACTCGACAGCGTTCCCGAATCGCTCATCGTCAAAGGCCATCGGGGGCTCGTGGGCGTGGCGATCGCCAACCTTGTGGACAACGCGATCTCGTTCAGCAAGGCCGGCGATACCTTGAAGGTGAGCGTGGATTCGACGGGCACGGTTTCCGTCAGCGACTGCGGCCCGGGGATTCCGGCCAACGAACTCGAACGCATCTTCGAGCCGTTCGCGAAAAGCCCGCCGAATCGCCAAGGCCACGGTCTTGGCCTCGCCATTGTCCGGGCCGTCATGACCGCGCACGGCGGCGAGGTGTCGGCCCGCAACGCGGACGGCGGCGGCGCCGACTTCGCCCTTCGATTCGCCAACCTGTCGCCCCAACCGGCCTGAGTGTTCCGGTCGACATTTCCACCGCCGAACGAATAGGTCGTGGCAGCGGCTGCCACGGCTCGCCTGACTAACCGGGCACGGCAGCATATTCCAATAAGAAAGTGAGCCTATCCGCGCGGCTTTCGTGGCGGGG
>JAPPKV010000172.1 GCA_028819775.1 Gammaproteobacteria bacterium
ACTCGTAGATGACGCTGTAGTAGCGCAGGTCGATGGATTCGCGTTCGATGATGTCCTTGGCAGCGCGGTCGGCCCGGGTGTTGAAGCCGAAAATGGCCGCGCCGTAGGTCATCGCCATGTTGGCGTCCGACTCGGTGATGGCGCCGACACCGGATGCCAGGACGTTTACGGAGACTTCGTCGTTGCCGATGTCGGAACAGGCCTTGGTGATCGCTTCAAGGGATCCCCGCACGTCGGCCTTCACGATGAGCTTGAGCACCCGTTTTTCGCCCTGGCCCAAGCTCGCGAACATGTTCTCGAAGGATGCCACCTTCTGGCTGGCGTGGCGTTGCGCCTGGCTACGCCCGGCGCGGAAGTCCGCCACCTCGCGGGCCTGGCGTTCTCCGGCGACCGCGGAGAACTCGTCGCCGGCCTCCGGCGTCCCGTTCAGGCCGAGCATTTCCACAGGTGCGGACGGGGGTGCCTCGTCGACGTTCTCGCCGCGTTCGTTGGTCAACGCCCGAACCCGGCCGAAGCACTCGCCGGCAACGATGACATCGCCGCGCTTCAAGGTTCCGTTCTGCACCAGCAACGTCGCGACGGGTCCGCGGCCGCGGTCCAAGCGCGACTCGATGACCACGCCCTGGCCAGGCGCCTCGGGCACCGCCGAGAGTTCCAGGAGTTCGGATTGCAGTATCACGGCTTCCAGCAAGGCGTCGATGCCTTCACCGGTCTCTGCGGAAACCTCGATGAACTGAACCGTGCCGCCCCAATCCTCCGGGATCACGTTGAGGGCGCTGAGCTCGTTCTTGACCCGTTCAGGGTCGGCCCCCTCCAAGTCCATCTTGTTGACCGCGACGACCAGCGGAACATCGGCTGCATGGGCGTGCTGAACGGCTTCCTCCGTCTGCGGCATCACGCCATCGTCCGCGGCCACGACCAGGATCACCACGTCCGTGGACTTGGCACCCCGGGCCCGCATGGCCGTGAAGGCTGCATGGCCCGGCGTGTCGATGAACGTAATCTCGCCGTGCTCGGTCTCGACGTGGTAGGCGCCGATGTGCTGGGTGATTCCACCGGCTTCGCCGGCAACGACCCGCGTATGGCGAATGTAGTCGAGCAGCGACGTCTTGCCGTGATCGACATGGCCCATGACGGTGACCACGGGCGGGCGCGGGTGGCGTTCGCCTTCGACCTGCAGCGACTTCTCGAGGTCCAGTTCCACCTCGTCCTCGACGACGAGCTTGACCTTGTGGCCCATTTCCTCGACCAGAAGGACGGCGGTATCCTGGTCGAGAACCTGGTTGATCGTGGCCATGACACCCATGCCCATCAGGGTCTTGATCGCCTCGCCGGCCTTGATGCTCATGCGCTGAGCCAGTTCGCCGACAGTGGCCATCTCGCCGATTTCCACCTCCCGGACGATGACCTCTTGAGGTTTCTCGAACTCTCCGCCCTGTTTCTCCACGGTGAGATGGCGTCGCTTGGCCCGCCTCGATTCCTGCTTCAGCGACAATTCGCGGCGGCGTACCTTGCCGTCGCCGAAGTCGTCTTCCCGGGCGGCGCGGTCGCGATGCCGCGCTCCCGCCCGTCCCGGCGCCCGACGATTGCCGCTCTCCGCGGCACGGGCTTCCGCCTGCGCCTTGGCCGCTGCTTCCGCCGCCGCCCTCGCGACGGCCTCCGGTGAGGCTTCGACGCGTTTTTTCGCCGCTTCCCGGGCTTCTTCGTCCGCCCTGGCCCTGGCGGCGATTTCAGCTTGTCGGCGTTCCTCCTCCTCGGCCTTGCGCTGTGCCTCCTGACGGCGCGCCTCCTCCTCTGCCGTCTTGCGCTTCAAGTCCTCTTCGCGGATTCGTTCCGCTTCGATCTGGGCCTGCGTGAGTGCGACAGGGGCACGGGCCGTCGATTCACCGACCGTGCCATCGACGGGCGGGCGCCGGACGAAAACCTTCTTCTTGCGGGTCTCCACCTTGACCGCGGTGCCTCGACCGCCCTTGCCGGTCCGGAGGGTGCTGACGTTGCGGCGGCGTACGGTGATCTGCTTCTGCTGCTCCGCCCGGTCCG
>JAPPKV010000303.1 GCA_028819775.1 Gammaproteobacteria bacterium
GCTCCTGCATGGCTTCGAGCAGCGCCGCCTGGACCTTGGCGGGAGCGCGGTTGATCTCGTCGGCGAGTATCAGGTTGCCGAATACCGGTCCCTTGCGCACCGAATAGGTGCCTTCCCGGGGATTGAAGATCTGGGTGCCGGTGACATCGCCGGGGAGCATGTCCGGGGTGAACTGGATGCGCGAGAACCGGCAGTCGACCGTGGCCGCCAAGGTAGAGATGGCCAGCGTCTTGGCGAGCCCGGGTACGCCTTCCAGGAGCACGTGGCCGTCGGCGATCAACGCCAGCAACAGCCGGTGGACCAATTCGTCCTGGCCCACCAGCACCTTGCCCACCTCGGCCCTGACCGCGTCGAACTGCACTTTGATCGCTGTGGTGTCCAATCCCGCTTCCGCCATCGTGCGTTGCCTCCAACTCCCCCCCGAAATCCGCGGATTCTACGTCAGCGGTTTGAATTCGGACGCCAATCCGACTCTCAGTCGACGATGAAGAACAATCGCCGAAGGTTCCGCTGTACCAACATCGAGAAGGAGCCCCCGTCGGCCACCCGCTCTTCGAAATCGCGCAAACTCACAACCGGGCGCCCGTTTACCGCGACGATCACATCGTCGGGTCGGAGGCCAAGCCGCCACGCGCGCGTGTGGTTTTCGACATCGACGACCTCGACGCCTTCCACGCGACCGAACAGCCGATGCTGGCGCGAGAGATCGCGCAGGCTCGCACCCTCCAGTCTTGCCGCAACGGCAGGTCGGCCCATGGGAGCATCGGCGGAACTGCCGAGCGTGGCTTCGATCGTCCTGGCCTCGCCGTTGCGCATGACCACGAGTTCCACCTCGTCGCCGGCCGATGCCAATCCCACGCGGTTGCGCAGGTCGTTCGCGTCGACGACTTTCTCGTCGTTCAGCATCACGATCACGTCGCCGGGCTCGATACCAGCAGCCTCGGCAGCGGAGTCCTCGACAACCTCGCCGACCACGGCGCCTTGGTCGGAGGCGAGGCCGAGTAGCTCCACGTTGGCAGGGGAGACGTCTCCGATCCTCACGCCCAATTGGCCACGGCGAACCTCGCCGTGCTCGACGAGTTGGTCGGAGACCGTACGCACAATGTTGGCGGGCACTGCGAAACCGAGCCCGGCGCTAACACCGGATGGCGAAACGATGAGGCTGTTGATGCCGACCAGTTGGCCATTCAGGTCTACCAGGGCACCGCCGGAATTGCCGCGGTTGATCGCCGCATCGGTCTGAATGAAGTCCTCGTACCCCTCCCGGGTGAACCCGCTGCGCCCCAACGCGCTGACGATGCCCGAGGTGGCCGTCTGGCCGAAGCCGAACGGGTTGCCGATGGCGACCACCAGGTCGCCCACCGCCAGTTCATCCGAATCGCCGAGAGGCAACGCCTGGAGGTCGTCCGGTTCGATCTCCAGGAGGGCGATATCCGTCGCCGGATCGCTGCCGATCAACTCGGCTTGGAACGACCGGCGGTCCTTGAGAGTTACCGTGATCTTTTCGGCGCGAGCGATCACATGGTGATTGGTGACGACGTGACCCTTGCGGGCGTCGATGATGACGCCGGAACCGGCCGATCCGGAATTGAACCACGGGTTGGTTCTGCCCCTCAGTTCCACCTGGATACTGACCACGGCCGGCGTCGCCTCGGCCAAGACCGGCGCAAACGTCAGCCTGTCCTCGTGTGCCGACGGTGCAACCGCAATCAAGACGATGCCGACAAGGCAAACCGCAAATCTCTTCATAGCGAATCTCTCCATTGCCTCCGGTTCTAGATGCCGTACCCGGGAATAGCGTCTTTGATGGCGTCAACGGCCGAGAGTTCAAGGCCCGTGCGATGTGACTCACCTACGTCACGGAATCAGGGTCTGCCGCGTCTCGGCCGCTGCCAGTATGTCGTCCCAATCCCAAAGCTGGGGGATCGTCTCGACATCGGCCCAAAGCTCGGCCTGGTCTGCGTAGTGCGGGCTGCCGGGGTGACCGGATGCGCCAAGCGGGACGATCCACCGGGAGTTTCGCCAGTCGGACGGGTCGT
>JAPPKV010000492.1 GCA_028819775.1 Gammaproteobacteria bacterium
GTCGTGGTCTCTTGTGCGGCGACTGCGGGCGGGGCGAAGGACACCAGGAGCGCCCAGGCCACCGCGGCTAGAATGCAGGCGATCACCGCCGCGCGAAGGGTTCGGACCCCCAGACTCCGTCCACTCATACGCTCGCTCGCCCCCCTGCGCCACCGGTTTCCATTGCCGACCGGAAATGGCTGACCCGGACAACGATTGCTTGACGCAATCGGTGTGACAGGCCAAGCGTTGCTGACAGCAATCGGTGTGAAAAGCAATACATGCCGAAGACAATGCATGTGTTACACATTGCTTGTCAAATGCAACAGATGAGGAAGGCACCCATTGCAAGCGCAACATCGTCGTTGGCGCATGGCGCTGGCCCAGCGGCCAGGTAATGGCGGACGCGGTCGCCGCCGACCGCGGGGGGCAACCGAACACGGGCAACTCGAGGCGGAGGCGCTCGGACCGTCCGTCGGTCAGGCGCGGGAGATGCTCAGGCGCTCTTTGAGTTGGGCGACGCCGCCGATGTCGAGTGGAACCTCGCTGCCGAACGGTCGGTCGGAGCCCCGACCGACCGCCTCGCGCCTATGCGCGCGAATTCGCCGGCCCGCGCGGCCGGCGTGCACAGCGTTTTATAATAGCGTGTGGCCGGCCAAGACATGACAGACCTGCAACAACCCGCGCCTGGCGGTCATGACCAACCGCACGAAGCGACGCCGTCCTTCGGTCTACGGGCGATCAGCCTGTCCACCGCAATCATCAAGGCCCTGGCCGACGAAGCAGCGCCCCACGATCTTCAACCCGTGGAGTTCAACCTCTTGCAGTACTGCGCGGAAACCGGCGAGAGCACCGCGACGCAGTTGGCGCGGGTGCTGCCCATCGATGCCTCACGGATCAGCCGCATCGTGACCCGGCTGGTTGACAAGGGTCTCCTGATCAGGCGCCGTCTGCCCCATGACCGGCGCACCGTGATGCTCAGTCTGACCGATGAGGGAACGCGCCTGGTGGCCGAGCTCGGCGAGCGGGTTGAGAGCTACCTTTTGAGGCTCTTGGAGGGATATGACGAGCAAGATCTGCGCATGGTTGAGTCCATCACCGTGCAAATGCGGGCCAACTTTGCGGCCATGATCGAGTCCGAGTAGCGCCAACCGCCGCCGTCTCAATCACGGTCGCGCCCCGGCGCTGCTTCTCTAGTCGGAGCTACGGCTTGTTGGCGACCGCCTCGCCGAACGCCAGGTTGCAAAGAGCCCCGGGATGGTCCTTCCACTGGACATAGGCCTCGCGAATCCGGTCGACGAGCTCGGGGGTCGACGCCCCGTATTTGATGGCCGCTTCGGTGATTTCGGGCGACAAGAACCACTGATTGGCGAACCCGAAGATGAACGCGATGTCCGCCGGCGTGCTGTGGATGTCCCACGACCCGGTGATCTGGATATGCGCGAACCCAGCCTCGACGAGATGGGCCTTCAGGTCCTTCCCCATCTGGGGATGTCCGTCGTCTGCCGCGAGCAGGTCTTCAAACATGTCCCACGCTCGCCTTATCACGCCGAAATCGGGGTGCGTGAAGCTGGACGCGCAAATCATCTCCCGGCAGGCGATGAGGCCGCCGGGCTTGAGCACCCGCTTTACTTCGGTCAGCACGGCGCCCGTGTCCGGAATGTGCATCAGCACGTTGTGGCCATGGGCGACATCGAAAAAGTCGTCCTCGAAGGGCAGGTCGGTCACGTCGCCAACGTGGAAGGTCGCGTTCTCCCGCCCCTGTGACGCGGCGACCACCCGGGCCAGCTCGATCTGCGACTCCTCCATGTCGACGCCGTGCAGTTCACCGGGATCGACGGCCTTGGCCAACCCCACCGAGATGGTGCCCGGTCCGCAGCCGAAATCGAGCACGCGCAGGCCCGGCCTGAGATAGGGCAGCAAGTACGCGGCGCTGGCCTCGGCCGTATAGCGCCGCAGGGACTCCAGCATCTCCTGGCTGAAGCCCATGGTGTAGTCGGGTGTCGCAGACATCCCATCAGTCATCATCGTGTAACGGTCCCCTCATGTTGTCGGCT
>JAPPKV010000356.1 GCA_028819775.1 Gammaproteobacteria bacterium
CGACGCGGATGCTCTGCTCCAGGTTGGCGCTGAAGCGTGCGGCAGCCGCCCGGCCACGTGCGCGCTGGGCGTCCATGGCCTGGTCGAAACCGGCCTGGTCGATGGTCAGGCCTCGTTCGCGGGCAATATCCGCGGTGAGATCGGCGGGAAAGCCATAGGTGTCGTAGAGCTTGAATACGATGCCGCCCGGGATCGTCTGGTCCTTGAGATTGGCAATCGCCCCGTCGAGGACCGCCATGCCCGACCTCAGGGTGTCGGCGAAACGCCGCTCCTCGTTTGCGACGGCCTCGGTGATCCGGTCTGCGGCCGCGCCGATGCCAGGGTACGCATCCCCCATGAGGTCAACGACGGTTGCCACCAGTCGGTGGAAGAACGGTTCGCGGATATCGAGCTTGTACCCGTGCCGCAGCCCGCGACGAACGATGCGCCGCAGCACGTAGGCCCGGTCCTCGTTGCCGGGCAGGACGCCGTCGCCGATGAGGAATGTCGCCGCACGCACATGATCGGCTATCACCCGCAGCGAGGGGTTGGAGAGCATCGCCGCCTCGTCGCTCATTCCCGCAAGTCGCCCGGCGCGCACGACGAGTTTCCTGAACAGGTCGTTCTCGTACGTGCTCGCAACACCCTGAACGATGGCGGCGACCCGTTCGAGCCCCATGCCCGTGTCGACGCCCGGCGTCGCCAAGGGGGACAACGTCCCGTCGGCAGCGCGGTCGTACTGGGGGAAGACGAGATTCCAGAACTCGGAGTACCGGTCGCCGTCTTCGTCGGCCGAACCCGGGGGTCCGCCAGCCACCTCGGGACCCAAGTCGTAGAAGAGTTCGGAGTCCGGTCCGCAGGGCCCGGTGTCGCCCATCGCCCAGAAATTATCCTCGTGATCGATCACCCGGTCCGTCGGCATCCCGATCTTTCGCGTCCAGATCTCACGGGCCTCGTCGTCGCTCGGATGGACGGTAACCCATAGGCGGTCCTTGGCGAGATCGAGTACGTCGGTGACGAACTCCCACGCCCAGGTGATGGCGTCCTCCTTGAAATAGTCGCCGAAGGAGAAATTGCCAAGCATCTCGAAGAGAGTCTGATGCCGGGCGGTGTAGCCGACGTTCTCTAGATCGTTGTGCTTGCCGCCGGCCCGGACGCAGCGTTGGCAACTGACCGCACGCTGGTAGTCCAACTGCTCGCGTCCGGTCAGGGCGTCCTTGAACTGCACCATTCCGGAATTCGTGAAAAGCAGCGTCGGATCGTTCGCGGGCACCAGCGAACTCGACAGCACCACACGGTGACCGCGATGCTCGAAAAAACCGAGATAGGCGGAGCGAATCTCGTCGGTCTTCATGACCTAGGCCGGTCCAAAAAAGGCGGGAAGTATACTTGGGTTCGCCCGCCACGGTTGCACGTCGAGCGCCACGGGGTTACGACAATCGTTGCTGTACCTGATCGTAGGGACGAAGTTTGCCCTCGCCCGTGCCCGTGCCAAGAACGGCCCCGTGCGAATCGGCACGGGACGCCACAAGGGCGTCCCCAAGGCGTCCCCTACGGGCCCTCTCCGAACGAGCCGAGCACCTTGGCGACGACATCGGACGTGAACCCACGTCCCGACAGAAATCGCGCCCTTCTCGCCCAATCCGCGCGGTTCTCCACCGGTGCCGGTCCGAAGCGTTTGCGCAATGCGGTTGCCGCACGCTCGCCCCACGCATCCGCGTCGAGGTCGAAGTAGGCCCACGCGATGTCGTAGTCGACGCCGCGTTCGGTCAGTCCGGCCCTGATCTTCAACGGTCCTTGTCCGCGCGCCAATGCCGAGCGGACGAAAGCCTCGGCGAATCGATCATCGGACTGCAGACCCTCACGGGTAAGACCCCCGACGATCTCTTCGATCAGGTCTTTCGGATGTCCGCGACTACCCAGCTTGCGAGCGAGCTCGAATCGCGAGTGTTCGCGCCGGGCCAGTAGCCGAACGGCCGCGTCGCGGACGATCGCGCGACGTTCGTCGACCGCTTCCACGACCTACCGTTCCGATTCCGAACTAACCTGA
>JAPPKV010000283.1 GCA_028819775.1 Gammaproteobacteria bacterium
AAGTTGAACCAGCCGTAGTGCACGTGAATGAAGTCCACGACGCACTCGTGGATCAGGCGATCCGTCAGGTTGCCGAGCGCGCCAGCCAAGACCAAGCCATACGACGCCCCTTCGAGCCAACCAGACCGTAGGCGCCAGATTTCGAAGATCAGGAACGCCGAGACGGCCACGGCCGCGACCGCGAACACCCAGCTGTAACCCTGGAACATGCTGAAGGCAGCGCCGGTGTTGCACGTCAGCGTCCAACTGAGGAACGGCAAAACGTCCATGGACATTCCTCGCTCGAGATGACCAAGCGCGATCCACTTGGTTGCCTGGTCGAGCGCCATCACGCCCACCGCAAGGAAATACCAACGGGTCATATAGCTGCGGCCGGATCCTGAGCGAAGAACGCCCGGGTCTTCTCGATGTCGCTCTCAATCTCGATCCGAAGCGCGTCGAGAGACGGGAACCATCGTTCCTCCCGGATCTTCTGGCACAAGGTGACGGTCAACAGCCGCCCGTAGACTTCCTCGTCGAAGTCCAGGATGTGGACCTCCAGCAGCGGCTCCTTGCCCCCCACGGTGGGCCGGACGCCGATATTGGCGGCGCCCTGCCGGGTCGGGCCGAGCCCGTCCACGGTCACAGCGAACACGCCATTGAGCGCCGTCTTGTACCGCTGCAGGCGGATATTGACAGTGGGTACGCCCATCTCGCGTCCGATTCGGCGCCCGTAGACCACGCGCCCCATCATGAAGTACGGCCTGCCGAGAAGCTTCTCAGCAAGGGGAAAGTTCCCGTCTGCCAACGCCTCCCGGATGCGCGTGCTGCTCACCCGTTCGTGGTCGAAGGTCAAGGTGCCCATGTGGCTGACCCCGAAGCCGAGGCGGTCCCCCGCTTCCTTGAGCATGTCGTAGTTTCCTTCCCGGTCGCGACCGAACTGAAAGTCGTCGCCCACGACCACGTAGCGAACCCGCAGCATGTCCACGAGGAAGCGCTCGATGACCTCCCCGGCCGGGATCAGTCGTGTGCGCTCGTTGAACGGAATGCACAGCACCCGGTCGATTCCCGTTTCCGTGAGCAGGCTGACCTTTTCGCGAAACCGGGTCAGGCGCGCCGGCACGGGCGTACGCTGGAAGTACTCCCTGGGCTGGGGTTCGAAGGTCACCAGCACGCTCGGTTCGCCGAGTTCGTGGCTCTTGGCGACCAGGTGGGCGAGCAGCATCTGGTGGCCGTGGTGGACACCGTCGAACGTCCCGATCGTCGCAACGCAACCGGCGTGGCGTGGCCGGATGTTGTGCAGGCCCCGGATGATCTCCATGCGGGTGAGTCTGTCGGATTTCGGGTGGTTTAGGTAGGTGGCATTCCCGCCGCCGCATTGTCCACGTCAGGGACCCTAGAAACGCGTAGGGGACACCCTTGTGGTGTCCCGCGCTGGTTGAACCGCGCTGTCGGGAAACGGAGAACGGGCGGCCGCGCGCCCTGACGGGCGCGTTAGGGTCGCCCCTACGCCCGGTGTCGAAGATCGTGCGGCCGGATTCCGCCGGCGAGTACGACCAGCGCGTAGACCACCAGTCCGCCAACGACCGCCAAGACGAGCCAACCGATTCGCAGCCAGTGGTCCGCCCCGCTCCAGGAGGCATCGTCGGGCAGTCCCAGCACCAAGGCCATCCCCATCGCCGCAGTGCCGAGCACCGAGACAAGCGTCGTGCGTGCCAGGCGGCGGCCCGGTCGATAGTGCCGACCCGCGACGAGCGCACCGAGCAACAGCCCGGCGTTGACGATTCCGGCGAAACTGGTCGCCAAGGCCAAGCCAACATGACCGAGCCACCAGAAGGTCGCCAGGCTGACCGCGACGTTCACCACCGTCGCTGCCACCGCGAACTTGAGCGGCGTCTTCGAGTCCTGGCGGGAAAAGAAACCGGGCACCGCGACCTTGACGAGAATGAGCGGCACGAGACCGATAGCGAAGGCCTTGAGGGCCGCCGCCGAACGGTCCGCGTCGTAGGGACGCATTTCGCCGTGCAGAAAGATCGTCGCGACCAGCGG
>JAPPKV010000430.1 GCA_028819775.1 Gammaproteobacteria bacterium
CATCGCCATGGCGAGCGGGCCGGTGACATCCCGGTTCGGTGTCGCGCTGGGTGGTCGTTTGACCGGGCGAATGGTCGCGCACGCCCTCGACTTGGGACTGCCAGGTCGGCGGCCGTTCAGCGACGGCGATCTGCTTAACCGGGCCGGTTCCCTTGCCGCCGGGATGGCGGGCTATTCATCGACGGTGCTGCGGGTCGGCACGGGACTCGCGATGGTCGCCGGAAGCCTTGCCGCGCTGCTCTTCATCCATTGGCTGTTCGTCGTTGTCTGGGTTGTGGGCGTCGGCCTTCTCGCGGTGGTGGCACGACGTTTCATGGCGGCCCTTTCGGCCCAACAGTCGGACAACGACGAGCTGGTCGGACGTATCGTGAACGCCTACACCGATGCGCTGGCCGGTCGCCGAACCATTCGCGCAGCCGGTACCGTGGAGCGGGAGGTCGACCGGGTCACGCGTCCGTTGCCCGCGTTGGCAGCGACTTCACGCAACATTCTGAGGCTCATGGGCCGGGGCGCGGTGGTTCTGCAGAGCGCCGACACGGGGGTGCTGGTCGCCACGGCGATTGCCGGTATCTGGTTGCTCGCCAGCGGCGAGGCGACGCCGGGGGCGCTGCTGGCCGCCGTGCGCTATGCCCAAATGGCCTACAACAGCGTCGCGGGCGTGTTCGACAACGGCTGGTTCCACATCGCGCTGCTGCGCTCCCAGGCGTCCCGGGTGATGGAACTCGCCGACGTGCCGGCGATGAAAGAGGGCTCTTGCAGGGCGCCCGCAGACACCCTGCGCCGCAACATCCAGTTGGAGGATGTTTGGGTACACGGCGAAGCCCACGACATCCTGCACGGCGTCAGTCTGGAGATCCCGCCTGGAGCGACGATCGCTCTAGTCGGCGAGTCCGGTGTCGGCAAGACCACCTTGGCGACGCTCCTCGGACGGCTTCACGATCCCGACCGGGGCACGGTCCGGATCGACGCCACGCCGGTGCAGGCGTGGTCCTCGAAAGCGCTTGCCGAACGCATCGCCTACGCTTTCGAATCGCCGGCATTGCTGGGCGATACCGTCAGGGATGCAATCACGCTGGGCTACGACGCCGACGATGCGGAGGTCGAAGCCGCCGCGCGGCGCGTGGAGGCCGACGCGTTCATCCGGCGCCTGCCCAAAGGCTACGGAACGTGCCTCGACGAGACACCGATGTCGGGGGGAGAGCGCCAGCGGCTGGGTCTGGCGCGCGCCGCGCTGCGGGACTCCCCCGCCTTGGTCCTCGACGACGCACTGAGCAGCCTCGACGTCGCGACGGCGGCGCGGGTCTTTGCGGCACTCGGTTCCCTGTCCCAAGACCGGACTGCGATCATCGTCGCGCATCGAGCGAGCACGGCGGCCACTGCGGATCTCGTGGCATGGCTTGTGGACGGGCGCATAGAGAGGGTAGCCACCCACGCGGACCTGTGGGACGACCCGGCCTATCGCGCCGCGTTCGTGGTGACCGAGCGCGACAGCGCTGTGGACAGTGCCGTGGTGGAGGACGGATGACCATTCAACCGCCGATCACCTACGTCCTGCGGCACCGGCGACGCGTTTGCAGGATCGCGGGCTGGAGTGTAGGCGTCACGCTGGCGCCGCTGATTACCGGGCGGGCGGTCGCAAGCGCTATCGACGCGGCAAGCGCGGATGCCTTGGCCGTGTCGTTCGCGTGGCTGGCGGGATTGTTGGGTGCCGGGCCGGTGGGGGTCCTATCCCTGATGCGCCTGTCGCGGCTGGCCGCGGACATCTCGGCCGACGTGCAGACGGACTTGACCCGCGACGTCGTACGTCACGCGCTCGGCGATGCGGTGCGTTCGGATCGGGTGCTGCGGTCCGGCGCCGAGTTGACCAAGCACGTGCCCGTGCTGGTGGACGTGTTGTCGTTGATGCTGCGTACGGCACCTAGCGGCTTGTTCGCGATTGGCGCGGTGGCGGGACTGGCGACCCTGTCCGGCGTATTGCTGATCCCGGTCGTGCCGTGGCTCGCGGTGTCGGCGTTCC
>JAPPKV010000240.1 GCA_028819775.1 Gammaproteobacteria bacterium
GCGAGTGAGCGCGTCATGGCCGTCGGCGTGTCAGCGTGCATCCGTGACCTCCTAGACCATGATCTTCCTGAACAATCCTATGCCGAACATCTGAGGATATGCGTTGCTATTTTCTTATGAGACCATCGTTCAAAGAGAAATGTTCCTAAGAAACGCCTTCCAATAGGATGAGAACGCAAATACAGTGGACGTGTCGATTAGGAGGACGGCCAATGAGCAGCAAATCACCCGGAACCCCCGCGGCAACCGTGACGACATTGGATCCCATTGATCGACGGATACTCGTGGAATTGCAGGACTCGGCGGACATGTCCATGCAGGAACTCGGCGAACGCGTCGGTCTCTCGCACACACCGTGCTGGCGGCGCGTCCGCCGCCTGGAGCGAGACGGGATCATTACCCGCCGCGTGGCCCTGCTCGACGCCAAGCAGCTTGGACTCGCCGTCGACGTCTTCGTCAACGTCAACTTGAGGCGCCACCAGGAGAATGCCCTGACCCGCTTCGAGGAAGCCGTGCAGGACGTGCCGGAGATCGTCGAGTGCTACACGGTGTCCGGGGAGACCGACTTCCTGCTGCGGGTGGTCGTCTCCGACGTCGGCGCCTACGAGCGATTGCTTAAGGCCACGCTGGTGCACCTGCCGGAGGTCGGCAACCTGACCTCGACGTTCGCGCTGCGACAGGTCAAATACACGACCGCCTTGCCCCTATCGCGTTAGCCGTCGTCCACGCTAACCAGTTCGACACCTTCTTCGACCCGGTCGCCCGGGGCAAAGCGGACCGCAGTGACCGTGCCCGGAGCGGGCGCACGCACCTCGTGCTCCATCTTCATGGCCTCGACGACCAACAGCACGTCTCCGGGGCGTACCCGGTCGCCTTCGGACACGGCAACCGAGACGACCTGACCGGGCATCGGTGCGAGGACGCGGCCGCCCGCTTCGACGATGTCGGCGAACGCGCCGGCATCAGGCACCACGAAGGTGATGCGTTCGGTGGCTCCCTCGCGCATCACGAACACGTCGCCGTCGGCCTCCACCGTCCTCGCGGTGGTGAGCTGGCCATTCACCGTGGCGCGAAAGAGCCCGTCGTCTTCAAGTGCTGGCGCATGAATCTGCACCTCGCCACCCGGTCCGGCAACCCGAAACCATTCTTCCCCGGTGATCAGGCGAACCTCTGAACGTTCCCGTCCGCGGCGCACTTGAAGCACTTGCTCGTGCGGCAGGTTCGCTTGGAATCCGTCGCCCAACGACCAGGGGTCGAGCTGTCGCCGCCCAAGCACCCACACAACCGAGGCGATGGCGATGGCAACCGGATCGGGCTTCGGTACCAGCGCGTCGGCCGACTCCTCGACCGTTCCCGTCGTATGGGTCCCGGCCACGAAGGCAGGATGGTCCAGCACGTTGCCTAGCCATGCGACATTGTGTTCCGCGCCGGCAATCTCGACCTCTCTGAGGGCGGCGCGCAGTGCTGCAACGGCTTGACGCCTATCCGCGCCGTGGGCGACAACCTTGGCCAGCATCGGGTCGTAGTGCGGGGACACCACCGAACCCGTGCGAACGCCACTGTCGACCCGCACGTTTGCCGGGAACGACACCCAATGCAGCGACCCCGTCGACGGCAGGAAGTTGCGCCGGGCGTTTTCCGCGTAGACCCGGGCTTCGACGGCATGACCGTCCAGGTCCAGGTCGTCCTCGTCGATGGGCAACGGTTCGCCGGCGGCGATCCGCAACTGCCACTCGACGAGATCGAGGCCCGTCACGGCCTCGGTCACCGGGTGTTCGACCTGCAACCGCGTGTTCATCTCGAGGAAGTAGAACTGCCCCGCCTCGGTCACGAACTCGACGGTTCCCGCCCCGACATAGCCCACTGCACGCGCCGCCCGGACGGCCGCCTCGCCCATGGCGCGCCGGGTCACCGGATCCATCCCCGGGGCCGGGGCTTCCTCGATTACCTTCTGGTGGCGCCTCTGCACGGAACAGTCGCGCTCGAAGAGGGACAGGGTCCGACCCGCACTGTCC
>JAPPKV010000512.1 GCA_028819775.1 Gammaproteobacteria bacterium
ATATCGGCATTTGCACCCATCTCGGTTGTTCGCCGAAGCACCGGCCGGAAGAGGGGGACTTCTACTGTCCCTGCCACGGTTCGCGTTTCGACTTGGCGGGTCGGGTGGTCAAGGGCGTTCCGGCGCCGGACAACCTGGACGTCCCGCCGTACTCCTACCTTTCGGATACCGAGATCATCATCGGCGTCGATGAAGAGGATCTAGCTGCGGCAACGGATTCGGACGACTCGTCGACGGAGCGGGCGTAAGTGGCCGCCTCTTCGCAAGCGGCGCCCCATAGCCGGGCCGACCGGGTCCGAAGGACGCGCCTTCGCCTTTCGCTATGCGCCGACTCCGCCTCCGGCCCAGCCATGCCGGCCTGCCCATGAAACAAACGCCACGGTCGCAAGCTCCCTTTGACGTTGGTTCCACGCGAGGACCGTTGACTCGCCTGATGGCTTGGGTCGACGAGCGTTTTCCGCTGACCCGGGCGATGGAAGATCACGCCACGAAGTACTACGCGCCGAAGAACGTGAACTTCTGGTACCTGTTCGGCGCCCTCAGCTTGGTGGTGCTGGTCATGCAGCTGCTCACCGGGCTGTGGCTCACCATGTCCTACGTGCCATCCGCCGAAGGAGCATTCGCCTCCGTCGAGTACATCATGCGCGACGTCGAGCACGGGGATCTCATCCGTCTAGCGCACTCCACCGGCGCGTCCGCGTTCTTTGCCGTGGTCTACCTGCACATGTTTCGAGCCCTGGCCTATGGCTCCTACCGCAAACCCCGGGAATTGATCTGGCTCATCGGCATGGCCATCTACCTCGTGCTGATGGCGGAGGGGTTCTTCGGCTACCTGCTGCCCTGGGGCAACATGTCGTACTGGGCCGGACAGGTGATCGTCTCCCTGGTCGGCGCGATCCCCTTCGTCGGCGCGGACCTGATGGAATGGGTTCGCGGCGACTACGGGATCTCGGACATCACCCTGAACCGGTTCTTCGCGCTCCACGTGGTGGCGCTCCCGATCGCGTTGATCGGGCTGGTGTTCATCCACATCGTGGCGCTGCACCACGTCGGCTCCAACAATCCCGACGGCATCGAGATCAAGGACCGCAAGGATGACAAGGGCGTGCCGCTTGACGGCATCCCGTTCCATCCCTACTGCACGGTGCACGACTTCCAGGCGACGGTCGCGTTCCTGTTCATCTTCTGCGCGATCATGTTTTTCGCGCCGGAGATGTTCGGCTATTTCCTTGAGAAACCGAATTTCGAGCAAGCCGATCCGTTGAAAACGCCGGACGTCATCGCGCCGGTCTGGTACTACACGCCGTTCTACTCGATGCTGCGGGCGACGACCTTCCCGATGTTCGGCCTCGACGCCAAGTTCTGGGGGCTGGTCGTCATGGCGGCGGCCGTGCTGATGCCCGCGATGCTGCCGTGGCTCGACAGGAGCCCGGTCAAGTCCATGCGCTACAAGGGGCTCGCGTCGAAAATCATGCTGGCGCTTATGTTGGTGAGCTTCTTCATACTCGGCTACCTCGGCACTATCCACACCACCGACTTGACCACGGCAATCGCGCAGGTCTGCACGCTGATCTACTTCGCCTACTTCGTGCTCATGCCGTGGTACACGCGCGTCGAGAAGACCAAGACGCCACCGGAGCGCGTGACGTGACGAAAGCGGCCGTTGTCGCGGGTGTGGTGGGGCTGGTCGCGTCGTTGACGGTCCACGGTGCCGGGTCCGACGTGGAACTCGAGCCGATGAAGCCGGATCTAGGCGACCTGCCGTCGCTGCAACGGGGTATGACCTTGTACGTCAACTATTGCCTCGGTTGCCACTCCCTCAAGTTCCAGCGCTACGAGCGCACCGCCGACGATCTCGGCATTCCTCACGACTTAGCACTTCGCAATCTGGTATTTCCCCGTCGCGCCCGCCCGGTCGGCATGGACGGCACCGCGATCGGCGACCTGATGCAGACGTCCATGCCCCAAGAACGGGCCAAGGTGTGGTTCGGGAAGCCCCCGCCGGACCTGACGA
>JAPPKV010000393.1 GCA_028819775.1 Gammaproteobacteria bacterium
CACGCCGAGAACCGTCAACTTGGCCTCGTCGCGGGCGTACGCGAGTCCGGAGACGAGTGGTTGCTCCATGGTGTTCTCCTCGGTTGTGATGAGGGTACCGGGACCCTCGTCGAAGCTCGACATGACCCGGAGCGGCACCCCGTATTTGCCAACGAACTCGACTGAACGCGAGTGCAACACCTTGGCACCGAGACTGGCGAGTTCCAGCATCTCCTCGAAGGTGACCGCATCCAGGCGCCGGGCGTTCTCCACGATGCTCGGGTCGGCCGTGTACACCCCCTCCACGTCGGTATAGATCTGGCATTCGTCGGCCTCCATGGCGGCAGCGATCGCAACGGCCGTGGTATCCGAGCCGCCGCGGCCGAACGTGGTGATGTCCCCGTTCGGCGCAATCCCCTGGAAGCCGGCAACAACGGGGGTCACACCGTCTGCAAGGTCGGCATTCAGACCCTTCACGTCGATATGCTCGATGCGGGCCTTGGTGTGGTTGTCGTCGGTACGGATTCCGATCTGCAACGCGAGCCGCGAACGGGCCGGGCAACCGCGTTTCATCAGCGCCATGGAGAGCAAAGCCACGGAGACCTGTTCGCCGGCCGAGAGCAGAACGTCCATTTCCCTGGGCGGAGGACGGGAAACCACTTCGAAGCCGAGTCCCTCCAGGCGGTCGGTCTCGCCGGCCATGGCAGAGGCGACCACGACGACACGGTCACCGCCCTGGACGCTCGCCGCGACACGGTCGGCCACCGCATTGACGCGTTCGATGTCGCGCACCGACGTGCCGCCGAATTTCTGTACGAGCAACCGAGACATGCGGCCTACGACGAGGCGGTACGCCCGCGTACCCAATCGGCCACGGAGGCGAGTGCTGCGTCGAGATTTTCCGGCCTGTCGCCGCCGCCCGCCCGGGCCATCTCGGCGCGACCGCCGCCCCGGGCGCCGACCTCGTCGGCCACGAATCGAACCGCGTCGTTGGCCGTCACCTTGGACGACACCCTCTTGCTGACGCCCGCGATGAGGCTGACCTTCTCGCCCACATGGGCCAGAACCACGACGGCATCGCCCAGCCGGTCGCGCAGGCCGTCCATGGTCGCCGGCAAAGACTTCGGATCGCCCTCCACCCTGGCGGCCAGGACGCGAATACCGTTGACCTCCACGGCCTGCTCGGCGAGATCCACACCGCGTCCGACCGCCAAGGCGGCATTCAGGGCGTCCACTTCCCGTTCGAGTGCCCGTGCACGGTCGGCCAACTGACGCACTCGGTCGTCGACATCGCCGCGCTGGCCGCGCACCGTTGCGGCAACCGCGTCGAGTTGGCGCTCTGCTTCGGCGAACCAGGCCAATGCATGTGTACCTGTGAGGGCTTCGATGCGTCGTACGCCAGCGGCGACACCTTCCTCCGAGATGATGTGAAAGACCCCGATGTCGCCCGACCTCGCGACATGCGTTCCGCCACAGAGTTCCACCGAAAAGCCCTCGCCCATGGTGAGTACTCGCACGCGATCGGCGTACTTCTCGCCGAAAAGCGCGATCGCACCCTTTTCGATTGCGTCCTCGAAGTCCATGACCTCCACGAGCGTTTCCGTATTGGCTCGAATCCGTTCGTTGACCAGGGATTCGATCCGCACGAGGTCGTCCGCGGCCACCGGCCCGGGGTGACTGAAATCGAAGCGCAGGCGATCCGGGGCGACGAGCGAGCCTTTCTGTTCCACGTGGCTGCCCAGCACGCGGCGCAACGCGGCGTGCAGCAGGTGGGTCGCCGAGTGGTTGAGCACGGTGGCCTGGCGCCGTTCGCGGTCGATGGCGGCAACAACGGTGTCTCCCCGACGCAGCGTACCCGTCAGGATCCGACCATGGTGCAGGTGCTGGTCGCCACCGCGGGTCGTGTCCTCGACTTCGAAGCTAACGCCGCCTTCGGCGCGGATCTCACCGGTATCGCCCACTTGCCCGCCGGCCTCGGCGTAGAAGGGTGTCTCGTCCAACAGGACCACGCCGCTCGTGCCCTCCATGAG
>JAPPKV010000199.1 GCA_028819775.1 Gammaproteobacteria bacterium
GATCGCCGCATGACGACGTTAGCGCCCACTCACCAACGATTTGTCGTACACCCCGATACAGCCCGCCACACGGGCAGATTCGGCGCAGGTGCTATGCTTGCCCACTACGCTCCTGCGGTGTCGCCTTCGCACACCACTGCGAAGGCCTATGAACTCGACCCTCGCCCGTATCGATCACGTCATCCGCCCGCGCGGGCACGTCTTTCACGGCTGGTGGATCGCGTCCGGCGCCGCCGGCATCCAGTTCCTCTCCGGCATCCTCTGGATGCAGTCCTTCGGCGCCTACAACGCGCTTCTGCAGGCCGATTTCGGCTGGAGCAGCGCGGTGATCGGCGGGGCGTTCGCCCTGACGCGGATGGAGAGCGGCTTGCTGGGCCCCTTGCAGGGCTGGCTCGTGGACCGGTTCGGGCCCCGTCTGATACTGCGCATCGGGCTCGTGGTGTTCGCCGCCGGGTTCGTGCTGTTCGGGCTCATCAACACGATCCTGATGTTCTACCTTGCGTTCGCACTGATCGCCCTCGGATCGAGCCTGGGCGGCTTCGCGACACTCATGGTTCCCATCGTGAACTGGTTCAACCGCCACCGGTCCAAGGCGGTCGCCGTCTCCCAGCTTGGCTATTCCCTCGGCGGCCTGTGCGTCCCGATCGTCGTGCTCTCCCTGGAACTATTCGGGTGGCGGGCCACGGCGATCGGTTCGGGTCTGGTGATTCTCCTGATCGGGATGCCGCTCGTGGAACTCGTGCATCACCGTCCGGATTCGAAAGGCGAACTGCCCGACGGCATCGCCGAGCCCGCGCACACGGTCGCGCCCCACGGGCACGGGGGTCCCGACTTCACGCCGACGGAGGCCATGCGGACGCGGGCGTTCTGGTTCATGTCCATCGGTCACGCGCTGGCGCTCTTGACGGTGTCCGCCGTGATGGTGCACATGGTGCCCCACCTCACCGCTGGCGACGGCCTGGATTTCAGCCTCGCTGAAGCTGGCCTCGTGGTCGCACTGATGACCGCGTGCCAGATGGGCGGTCAACTCGTCGGCGGCTGGTTGGGTGACCACATGGAAAAACGCCTCGTGTGCGTGGGCTGCATGATCGCCCACGGCACGGGCTTCCTGTTCCTCGCCTTCGCCTCGAATCTCGGCATGGTGATCGCCTTCGCCGTCCTGCACGGTCTCGGCTGGGGCGTCCGCGGACCCTTGATGGTCGCCTTGCGAGCCGACTATTTCGGCATCACGTCGTTCGGCACGATCATGGGACTGTCGTCCTTGATCGTCATGTTTGGCATGATGGTTGGACCGGTGGCCGCCGGCTTCATGGCCGACTACACGGGCAACCATGTCAGCGGGTTCGCCATGCTGGCCTGCGGCTCCCTGCTCGGCGCGTTTCTGTTCGCCGCAGCGACTCGACCGCCGGCCCCGGTACGACATCCCATGCGCCGCGCGTAGAAACACTAAAGGAGGCCGTCGATGAAGCACCCCACCGGGCTGCGCCGCATCGTCAGTTGGAACGTGAACGGATTGCGCGCCTGCATCAAGAAGGGCTTTCTCGAGTTTCTGGAATCCAGCGGCGCCGACGTGGTCGGCATCCAGGAACTGCGCGCCACGCCCGACCAACTGCCCCTCGAAGCGCGCGAGCCGCCCGGTTGGCACGCCTTCTTCTCGCCCGCCGTCCGCAAGGGGTACAGCGGCGTCGCGCTCTACATGCGGCAGGCTCCCACACGCATCGAAACGTCCCTCGGAATCGATGCGTACGACATCGAGGGACGGCTGATCATCGCTCATTTCGGGCGGCTTGCGATTGCGAATGCCTACTTCCCCAAGGGCAGCGGCAAGGACCGCGACAACAGCCGCGTGCCGTACAAGCTCGGCTTCTACCAGGCATTGTTCGAACGTCTTCAGCGGCTGCGGCGACGCGGCCCGGTGCTGGCCATGGGCGACTACAACACCGCCCATACCGAATTGGACCTGGCGCGACCGAAGACCAACGCCAAGACCAGCGGCTTCCTGC
>JAPPKV010000021.1 GCA_028819775.1 Gammaproteobacteria bacterium
CAACGCGGCCCGACCCGGGTGCGAGACCCGTTGGCCCCGTTGCGGGCCGGCCGAATGACTCCGAATCCCGCTCTCCGACTCTGGGCGGAGAGCGGGGCTGCAAGCGACCCCCCCTTTCCTGCCGGAAAAGCGGCCCCGCAGTCCGCAGTTACCTGCGTACTTACCTGCGGGGTCCGGGGTCGCTTGCAGCCCGCGCCTCCGGCGCGACCGATCCCTGCGGGAAGGCTGTTCCGGGATGATGGCGCGCCCCGCGCTCCGGCCCTCGTCGAGTTCCTCGAGGGTCCGGCGCGCTGACCTCATCCTCCCCATCATCGCGGCCCTCGGCGCGCTCTGCGTCACGCTCCGCTGCGGCGCGTCCCCGGAGCCGGGCGAGGCGCCGATCCTCGACCGCATCGCCGTCGAAGATCCTCTCGCCGACAAGACGCTCCGGGGCTGGTACTTCGCGGCGCCGGCCTGCCTCGCCCTCGCTCTCGGCTGACTCGTGGTCCGTTACGCCAAGCCGCTCCGGAGCACCGCCGACCGGACGACCGCCCTTGCCGTGGACTCTCTTGGCGGCGCAGCCGAGACCTTCGACCGCCTGCTCAGCTGGCGGGTCATCGCGGCCTTCCTTCTCGCCGTCCTCGTGCTCGCGTGGTCCGTGGCAACCCGTCCCTTCCCCGCGCCCGGTGACGTGCCCCTCCTCGACCTCATCGAGTTCGAGGACCCCGGCTTCTACAAGGTGATCCGCGTCTGGCATCTCGTGATGCCGTCCGTCATGGCCTTCATCGGCGTCATGATCGTCACCAGCTCCTACCGCCTCTGGTTCGGCTCCCGGACGCGGGGTCCCCGCCTTGGTCGTGGCACCCTGCCGCGCTGGCCCACGTCACCCGGCGACGACTCCCCCTCTCTCGTGGTTGGGGAACTCCACCATCCCACCGAGCCGCGAGAGATCACCCGCCCCTCGTGGCTCACGCTCCCCGAGCGGGGTCTCTATACCGGGGTCGCCATCTTCGGCGCCGTCGGGACCGGCAAGACCTCCGCCTGCATGCGCCCCTTCGCCCGGCAACTGCTCTCGTGGCAGGCCGCGGACCCGCAGAAGCGGGCCGCCGCTCTCGTCCTCGAAGTCAAGGGCGACTTCTGCCACGACATCCGGGCGGACCTCGAAGACGCCGGCCGGGGCGGCGACTACATCGAACTCGGGCTCGGGGGCCGCTGGCAGTGGAACCCCCTGGCGTCCGCGATGGACAGCTACTCGCTCGCCTACACCGTCGCCACCCTGCTCAACCAGCTCTTCGGCAAGGGCAAGGAGCCCTTCTGGCAGCAGGCGTACACCAACCTCATCCGCTGGCTGATCGAACTCCACCGCGCGCTCCCCGAGCAGTGGGTGACCTTCCGCGACCTCTACCACTGCGCGATCAACCCGGACCGCATCGGCCAGAAGATCGAGCAGGCCCGCACCCTTGACGGCCCGCCGCCCACCTCCTGGATCGTCGCTTCGCGGCTCGACGTTCACCGTCACCGCGGCGACGGCCTAGCCGAACACCAGTGGCATCCCGCCGGCCATGACGGCGAGCGCGTCCGCACCCTCTACGACAAGGACCTGCTCGACACCCTCACGGCGCGCGGCATCGAAGCCACCATCGAAGAGGACCGCCGGCCGCCGAGCGAGCACGCGCAGCGGGTCGCCGCCATCGAGCGCTGGTATCAGTACGACTGGCTCCAGCTCGACTCCAAGCTCCGGACCTCCATCGTGGAGGGCGTCAGCGTCTTCCTGTCCATGTTCGACCTCCCGGACGTGGCCCGCGTCTTCTGCCCGGCCGCGCCGCGCCCGGCGGCGCCCGTCCCCGACGACCTGCCGCCGCCACCCGGCGCGGCTGCCCCTGTTGCTACCGGCCTCCTCAAGCGCCTCCCGCCGCTCCATCAACTCATCGAGTCCGGCAAGGTCATCGCCCTCAACATGCCCGCCGGTGCCAACCCGGCGCTCGCCCGCACCATCGGCGTCCTGCTCAAGAACGCCTGGCTCCAGACGCTGCTCACCCGCCCGTCGCAGATCAAGATCCATCCCAACCGCTACTTCCGGCCCGCCGTCTTCCTCTGCGACGAATACCAGTCCTTCGCCTCCGTCGGCGAGGAGGACCCTTCCGGCGACGAGAAGGCCTTCGCGCTCACCCGCCAGTGCCGCGTCATCCCGATCGTCGCTACCCAGTCCATCAGCTCCCTCAAGTCCGTGCTGCCCGGGCAGGACGCCTGGCGCACCCTCCTCCAGACCCTCCGCACCAAGGTCTTCCTGTCGCTGAGCGACGACAGTAGCGCCGAGTTGGCGTCAAACATGTGCGGCAAGGTGCTCCGGCTCTCCCCGTCCTACTCCTTCACGGAATCGGCCAAGCCCGGCTTCTCGGTCATCACCGCCCGCGCCGGCGGCGCGAAAGGCACCCTCGGCACCTCGAAGTCCTACCGCGAGCAGCGGGAGCCACTGTTCCACGCCCGCACCTTCTCACTCCTGGAGAACTGCCAAGCGGTCGTGCTCCCCTATGACGGGACCAACGCGCAGTCCGCCACGCGCGTCTATCTCAAGCCGCACTACCTCCCCCGCGACCGCCCCTACTGGCGCGCGCGGGAAACCCGCCAGATATGAGCCCACCCAGGCTTGCCGCGGTTGGAGCGCTCACGGCCTGCTATCCGGAACCTCGTCGCCATGGATGAAGCAGACAGCACCGAACGCGCACGGCCCTCTCCCGCCGACCTCCCCGCAATCCCGTGGTGGCGCCCCGCCAAGCTCCCCGACGGCAGCTGGGGCGCCCGCCACGACGCCCCTGACGTGCTCCCCGCCGATCTGACCGGCCGCCGCATCATCGTTACCGACCGACGGCGCCACGGCTGGACCGCAACCGTCCTGGAGGTCATCGAACGCACCCCGGAGTATGTTCTCGTCCGGGACACCCCTCGCTATCACCGACGGCCACCACCCGACAAGCCTCCGACCACCTCGTAGAGGGCTGCCGCTTACGGGCGCCGTCCGTGCGCCGCGCCCTGCCCCCCCAACCGCACGTGTAACCCGCCCGGTTGGGCCTCATGGCCATTGACGAGCCCCAAAACGTCAGCGAGCGGCGCGCGCGCTCGATGGGAGGCTGGCTCGCCCGCCCGGCAGTGTGCGGCACGGCAGTCCGCTACCGATCGTGAATGGGTGACAATTGCCCGTGGACCCCGACGTCATGCCCCGCAGCCGCCCGAAGAAACCGAAGAGCCCGCCGGAATCGGCAAACAGAGGGACAATCTCTGGTTACGAGGCGGACCTCTGGGCGATGGCCGACGCCCTGCGCGGCAGCATGGACGCGGCCGAATACAAACACGTCGTTTTGGGCCTCATCTTCCTGAAGTACATCTCGGACGCCTTCGAGGAGACCTACGCCCGACTGGACGCCGAGCGCACGCAGGATGCCGATCCGGAAGACCCGGACGAATACGAGGCCGAAAACGTCTTCTGGGTACCGCCGAAGGCCCGCTGGAGCTACCTGCAGGCGCGGGCGAAGCAAGTCGAGATTGGCCGCCTGGTGGACGACGCGATGGTGGCCATCGAACGCGACAACTCGGCTCTGAAGGATGTCCTACCAAAGGACTACGCACGCCCGTCGCTCGACAAGCAGCGCCTGGGCCAGCTCATCGACCTCGTCAGCAACGTCCGCGTGGGAGACGAACAGGCCCGTTCCCGCGACGTTCTGGGCCGCGTCTACGAGTACTTCCTTTCCCAGTTCGCGAATGCCGAGGGCAAGAAGGGCGGCGAGTTCTACACGCCGCGCTCCGTCGTCCGCCTGCTGGTCGAGATGATTGAGCCCTACCAGGGCCGGGTATACGACCCCTGCTGCGGTTCCTCCGGGATGTTCGTCCAGTCCGTCGAGTTCATCGACGCGCACGCGAGCGGCAACGGGAACGCCCGGACGACACCCTCGGGAGCCAGAGCGGACATCTCGATCTACGGTCAGGAGTCGAACTACACCACGTGGCGGCTCGCCCGGATGAACCTGGCCATCCGCGGCATCGGAGGCCAGATCGCCCAAGGTGACACGTTCCACAACGATCGGCATCCTGACCTGAGAGCCGATTTCATTCTGGCGAATCCGCCGTTCAACGTGTCGGACTGGGGAGGCGAGCGTCTCACGGAGGACCAGCGTTGGAAATACGGTGTTCCGCCGAAGGGCAACGCGAACTTCGCCTGGGTGCAGCACATCGTCCACCACCTGGCGCCGACGGGTGTCGCCGGGTTCGTCCTCGCGAACGGGTCTATGTCCTCACAGCAGTCCGGAGAAGGCGAGATCCGCAAGAACCTGATCGAGGCGGGTCTGGTGGATTGCATGGTTGCCCTGCCGGGGCAACTCTTCTACTCGACGCAGATCCCGGCCTGCCTCTGGTTCCTGTCCCGGCGCCGTTTCGGCGGCGGGCTGCGCGACCGTGGCGGCGAGGTGCTGTTCGTTGACGCGCGCCGGCTGGGCCGCATGGTGAGTCGCCGTCACCGACAGTTGACGGACGCGGAGATCGCGCAGATCGCCGACACCTACCACACTTGGCGCGACAGCGAGGACGCGCGCGACTACGAGGACGTTCCGGGCTTTTGCCGCAGTGCCCCGCTGGAGGAGATCCGGAAACACGGGCACGTGCTGACACCTGGGCGCTACGTGGGCGCGGAGCCGGTCGAGGACGACGGTGAGCCGTTCGAGGCGAAGATGGAGCGGCTCGCTGCGGAATGGCGGGCGCAACGGGACGAGGCGGCTCAACTCGACGCCGAGATCGCGAGGAATCTCGCGGCGCTCGGTTTTGGAAGCGTCCATGGCTCCGACTGATGGTGACATGCGAACGGGACTAACCGCTTCGTCCGGGGAATTGCCATGCTGGATCTGACTCCACTCGAAAACGCCGTTGCCCAACTCGAAGAGGCCCTTGACTTCCACGATTCCGAGCTGGCGGTCCAGCAGCCGCGGCTCCGACTCCAGTTGCGGGCGGCCGCGATCCAGGCGTTCGAGTTCACTTACGAACTCGGCTTCGCCATGCTGAAGCGCCATCTGGAGGAGGTCATGGCGAACCCGGCTGCCGTGGACGAAATGCCGTTCAAGGCCGTGGTCCGGGAGGCACTGGGCCGTGGGCTGGTCGCTGCGGACGTAGATGCGTGGGAGCGGTTCCGAAAGCTTCGGGGAACGACCAGCCACACCTACGACGCCGGAAAGGCCCAAGCCGTCTTCGAGGCCATTCCGGAGTTCTTGGACGAGGCCCGGTATCTGCTGAAGCGGCTCCGCACGCGAGTGGAAGGGTGATGGCACCGGCAATCGATCTTCGTCCGGATCACCGGAAGATCGTTGAGGACATCCTGCACGAACACCTCCCGGCCGGAGTCAGGGTCTGGGTCTTCGGGAGCCGCGCTGAGTGGACGACCAAGGATTCTTCCGATCTGGACCTAGCGCTGGAGGGTGACGGACCGCTCGATACCCGGATCTTGATCGAGATCGAACTGGCTCTCGATGAGTCACTTCTGCCCTTCCGGGTGGACGTTGTGGACTTGGCGCAGGTGGACGAGCGCTTTCGGGACACTGTGTTTCAGGGCCGAATAGCCCTGATGGGCAGCGCCAAGCAGTGCCTTGACGACTACACGCAGCACAGTGTCTCCGAACTCATTGAGGCGGGTGTTCTGGAGATCGGGGACGGATACCGGGCGAAGAACAGCGAACTGGCATCCTCGGGCCTGCCATTCGCTCGCGCGGCGAACGTCAAGGACGGTTTCCGTTTCGAGGACGCTGACTTCTTTCCCGAAGCGAGTCTGGACCGTGCGGGAACCCGTGTAAGCCAGGTCGGTGACGTAGCGTTTACCTCCAAGGGCACGGTGGGTCGCGTCGCCTTCGTTCTGAAAGGCACACCGCGCTTCGTCTATGCGCCTCAGGTCTGCTATTGGCGGTCGCTAGACCACGGGCAGGTTGTTCCTCGTTTCCTCTATTGCTGGATGCGTGGGGAGGACTTTCGTCGGCAACTCAATGCGGTTTCGGGGCAGACGGACATGGCCGATTTCGTCAGCCTTCGAGACCAGCGTCAGATGAGAATGGCTCTGCCAACGCCGCCCGAGCAGCGGGCCATAGCGAGCGTGCTAGGCGCACTCGACGACCGCATCGAGCTGAACCGGCGGACGAACGAGACGCTGGAGGCGATGGCGCGGGCGCTCTTCAAGTCCTGGTTCGTGGACTTCGATCCGGTTCGGGCGAAGATGGAGGGACGCGATACGGGTCTGCCTCGGGAGATTTCGGAAATGTTTCCGGATGAGCTTGCCGACTCGGAGATAGGCATGGCTCCAGCGGGATGGGAACTACGGCGGCTAGGTGAGTTGGCAACGATAACCAGGGGTCGCTCATACAGGAGCGAGGACCTCGTTGCCGCGCAAACTGCTCTCGTGACCCTCAAGTCGTTCCATCGCGGCGGAGGATACCGACCGGACGGCCTCAAGCCCTATCGCGGCGCATACAGAGCAGAGCAGGTGGTGACACCGGGGGAGATTATTGTCGCGTGCACGGATGTGACACAGGCGGCAGACATAATCGGACGGTCGGCTGTCGTTTTGCCATCGAGCACTTATGCGACGCTCGTGGCTTCGTTGGATGTTCTGATTCTTCGACCGAGTCACGAACGTATGAAACGTTCATTCCTGTATCACTTGACCAGTTCGACGCGGTTTGTGTCCTATACCTACGCCTATACGACGGGGACCACCGTTCTTCATCTTGACAGCAAGTCGATCCCGGAGTTCCTCTTCCCTCTTCCCCCGATGGAACTCGTCCATCACTTTGATGATCATGTGAGTTCCCTACTTCGGCGTGTGGCGGTGGATTCGCCTAGTTCAGACGTGCTCCCCGCAATTCGGGACGCACTACTACCGAACCTAGTCTCGGGTGGACTCCGATTACCCGCTCCGGTTGTGTCGGCGCTGGGTGGCAAGAGAACCGAGAGCAGCGTCGCAAACGCAGAGTTGCCTTCGCGCTGATAGACCGCGCCTGATCTCGTGCCTAGAGTATCCGAGTCTACTCTCGAGGCCGCGGCGCTCGACTGGCTCCACGACATCGGCTACCGGGTGTTTCACGCGCCAGAGCCCGGACCCTATGGGCTACGTGACACCTACGGTGGTGTGGTGCTTCCCCGGATCTTGCGTGACCGGCTGGCGCACCTGAATCCCGATCTCCCAGAGGACGCCCTGGACGATGCTCTCCGCAAGCTGACGACGCCACCGGGCGCGACGCTCGAAGCGCGCAACCGGAGTTTCCACCGCATGTTGGTGGACGGAGTCACAGTCGAGTACCGCCATGACGACGGGACAGTGCGGGGCGATCCGGCACGTGTGTTCGACTTCGATGACCCCAACAACAACGAGTTCCTGGCCGTCAACCAGTTCACTGTCGTCGAAAACAAGAATGAACGCCGCCCGGACATCGTGCTGTTCGTGAACGGTCTGCCCCTCGGAGTCATCGAACTGAAGAACCCGGCGGACGAGGATGCGACCATCTGGACGGCATGGCAACAGCTCCAGACGTACAAGGCCGAACTTCCGACCTTGTTCGCATTCAACGAGTTCCTGATCGTCTCCGACGGGACCGAGGCGCGTCTAGGCACGCTCACCGCGGGACGCGAGTGGTTCAAACCGTGGCGCACCATCTCGGGGCAAGCGCTCGCCGCGCCCGAACGCCTCCAACTGGAAGTGCTGCTCCGGGGAGTTTGCGACCCGGCGAGATTGCTCGCCCTCCTCCGCGACTTCATCGTCTTTGAGGACGACGGCGGAAAGCTTGCCAAAGTCATGGCGGGCTACCACCAGTTCCATGCGGCCCGTGTCGCCGTCACTGAGACGGTTCGCGCCAGCGAGATGACTCAGTTCGCGGAACCGAGCGGCCGGTACGAAACGGGCCAGAATCCCGGCGGCTCGCCGGGCGACCGACGCGTCGGGGTCATCTGGCACACCCAAGGCTCGGGGAAGAGCCTGACGATGGTGTTCTACGCGGGCGCAGTCGTCCGAGAACCGGCGATGGAGAACCCGACCATTGTCGTGCTGACGGACCGCAACGATCTCGACGATCAACTCTTCGGCACGTTCTCGCGATGTAATGACCTGCTCCACCAGCCCCCGGTCCAGGCGGAAAGCCGCGACGACCTGAGACGGAAGCTCTCGGTCCGGGCGGGAGGAGTCGTCTTCACGACGGTCCAGAAGTTCTTTCCCGACGAGAAGGGAGGCCGCCACCCGCTTCTCTCCGACCGGCGGAACATCGTCGTGATTGCGGACGAGGCGCATCGGAGCCAATACGACTTCATCGACGGCTATGCCCACCACATGCGGGAGGCCCTACCGAACGCATCATTCATCGGGTTCACCGGGACTCCCATCGAACTGAAGGACGCCAACACCCGTGCCGTCTTCGGGGAACACATCAGCATCTACGACATCCAGCGCGCCGTCGAGGACGGCGCCACCGTCCCGATCTACTACGAGAGCCGCCTCGCCAGGTTGGCCCTCGACGAGGGAGAGCGGCCCCGTATTGACACCGATTTCGAGGAGGCGACCGAGGGCGAGGAGGTCGCCCGGAAGGAGAAGCTGAAGACGAAGTGGGCGCAACTGGAGGCCATCGTCGGAACCGAGAAGCGGCTCCGGCTCGTCGCTCAAGACATCCTCGACCACTTCGAGAGCCGCCTCGAGGCGCTCGACGGCAAGGCGATGGTGGTGTGCATGAGCCGCCGGATTTGCGCTGACCTGTATCGCGAGCTGACGCGGCTACGCCCGAACTGGCACGACGAAGACGACGAGCGCGGACGCATCAAGGTCGTGATGACTGGCTCCGCATCGGACCCAACCGAATGGCAGCAGCACATCCGCAACAAGAAGAAGCGTGAACGCCTGGCCAAGCGCTTCCGTGACGCGGGCGACCCCCTGGACATCGTTCTCGTGCGGGACATGTGGTTGACCGGGTTCGACGCACCCAGCCTCCACACGATGTACGTCGACAAGCCGATGCGCGGCCACGGGCTGATGCAGGCGATCGCCCGAGTGAACCGCGTCTTCCGGGACAAGCCGGGTGGTCTCATCGTGGACTATCTCGGATTCGCTCACGAACTCAAGCAGGCACTGGCGACCTACACCGAGAGCGGCGGGACCGGCCGGACGGCGCTCGATCAGGAAGAGGCCGTCGCCGCGATGCTGGAGAAGTACGAGATCTGCTGCGGTCTCCTCCACGGCTTCGACTGGTCGGCGTGGACCAACGGTGCTCCGGCTGAACGGCTCGCGCTGCTCCCGGCGGCGCAGGAGCACATCCTGGCGCAGGAGGACGGCAAGGACCGTTTCGTGACGGCCCTCCGAGAGCTTTCCCAGGCATTTGCGCTGGCCGTCCCCCACCCGGCAACGCGTCGGATCCGCGACGACGTGGCGTTCTTCCAGGCGGTGCAATCGGTTCTGGTAAAGCGCGCCGCCGCCGAAGCTCGTCCGGAGGAGGAACTCGACCACGCGGTCCGGCAGCTCGTCTCGCGCGCGGTCGCCTCGGAGGGTGTCGTGGATATCTTCGCGGCGGCGGGACTCGGAAAGCCCGACATCTCGATTCTCTCGGACGAGTTCCTGGCCGAGGTGCGGGGTATGCCCCACCGCAACCTGGCGGTCGAGCTGCTCCAGAAGTTGCTGAAGGGCGAACTCACGACGCGCCGCCGGAAGAACCTCGTACAGGCGCGGTCCTTCGCCGGGATGCTCGAAGAGGCACTCCGCCGCTACCAGAACCGGGCCGTCGCAGCCGCCCAGGTGATCGAGGAGCTGATCGAACTCGCCCGGAATATGCGCAAGGCAGATGCCCGCGGAGAGGAACTCGGTCTATCTGACGACGAACTCGCCTTCTACGACGCCCTGGAAACCAACGATAGCGCCGTGAAAGTACTCGGTGACGAGACGCTGCGGGACATTGCCCGGGAGTTGGTCGAGAAGGTCCGGAGTAACGTCACGATCGACTGGACCCTGCGGGAAAACGTCCGGGCGAAGCTCCGGGTGCTCGTGAAGCGGACCCTACGGAAACATGGCTATCCGCCTGACAAGCGCGAGAAGGCCACGAAGACGGTTCTGGAACAGGCCGAGCATTTGTCCGCCGCATGGGCCTCGGCGGGCTAGGCCCGTATCGGCGGCAGCCGGATGCGCCGGGCCCTTGTAGTATTCGTCCCTGGCTCGCCCAGTCAGCGGGGGTGGCCCAGCGGCGTTCCGCTTTCAGACGAGATGGTCGTCGGACGCCCTTACCAATGCCTGAGCGCGGCGCGAGGTGTGTTTGAAACTACGCCATGAGACGAATCGTTGGGGTTGCCGCGGCCCTGCTGTTCATCCCGATCGCCTGCGGGACGAGCACCGACGGCACCCCGGTCGCGCCAACCACCTCCGCCGCCTCCCCGTCGCCCGCGCCGGAACCCCCACCGGAGCCGCCAGGGAGGCCGAGAGTTCTGCCGTCGGATCGAGGCTTCGACTTTGTTGAATGGGTTTGGGATCCCGTGGAGGGCGCAACCAGCTACGAGGCCGACATAGCGGAGTCCCCCGCGGTCGAGCGATTCCGCGTGCAGACGGAGGCAACGTCCTACCGATGGGAGGGCCTCAACCCCGATTCAGACTTTGTCATTTGGGTGAGGGCCGTGAGAGAGACTGCGGGTGGCCGGGCGGTCGGTGAGTGGTCAACACGCGCCTTTACCTGGACGCTTCCCCTTTCGTCGGGTCCTCACCGGTGCACGAACGAAAGAGACATGGTGCTTCGTTATGGGAGTCAGGTCGCCAGCGAGTGGAGTCCCGGTCGTCCGTTCCGGTTCAATCTCGACGAGGTCGCGTTGCGGCAGTGTGGCGAGAGCCTAGGGCTGCCGGACTGGTACGAGACCGAGATCGTGGGCCGACTCGCGAGCGCGCAGGCCGATTTCGAGGCGCGGCTCGGTTACGCGATCTTCGAGGCGGTGCCCGCTGAAGACGGCCCGGGTGTCATCACGATAACGGTCCTGCCGAGAGGCGGCGACGCTCAGGAAGAATGCGAGCGCGCGAACGCATATGCCAGGCCGGAGGACGGACTACTGTTCTTCTCCCTCGGCTATTGCGACCTGGCATGTCGCCCACCGAGGGAAGTCGGATGGCAATCGGAGCCGACTGTCAGCACCGGAACCGTCATTCACGAACTCGGGCATATCCTAGGAATGCGTCACCATGACCGCGGGGACCCGGGCGACTTGGACGCTCTGAACCCCTATGGACTGGAGATGAGTCATGAGCTTGACGGGGTTTTCCACGCCCCCCGCCAGTTCACGGACTACGACATCGACCGCCTCGGCTGCGCCTATCCCGCGAAGCGGTGACGCACGGCGCTCCTCCACCTATCCCTGTCGCTGGCGGCTCCGGCGGCGGCGCTGGCGGTCTTTCTTCCATTCCGCGAGCGTCCTAGCTGACTGCACCACTCCCCCGCTCCTTGAATGGCGTGTTCATGGGTTACGCAAATGAGCAGCAAAGCGGACGGAGACGCTCTTACAATGCCAGAGTTCTGAACCGCGCACCGGCGCAGAGAGACCGCGACGAGAAAGGAGACACATGAGTCACGAGCCGAGTGATGACACACCCAAGATCGCTATTCCAGTGGTCGGTGCTGACTCTGCACCCTCAAGCCTTATTGACTATCGCCATTGGGTCGCACACCGGAATGCAGACGGAACGGTGAGCCACTGGAGTCTCTTCCTTGGTAGGACAGAGCGGCTACCCGAGGACGGTAACGCTGTGGCACCATCTCCCGATGCGCCGTTAGTCCTGACCAGGGTTGTGGCGTTTGTCGCCCACATACCTCCTGCAATTGCGATGGCCCTGAAGGACGACCTTGCGTCTCTACTTCCCGAGCCGGAGGAAGGCCCCCCCAAGGCGGCGAAAGATACAGTTCACTAGCACTCCGATTCTGACAATTCGGCCGGCTTAGGGGCCGCCTGTCTGTTGGGTGGCCGCTCGGTGGCAATAATCGACCAGTGTCCATGCGTCGTTGACTGTGAGACCGCTGGCTTTTCTGTTCGAGACGGTGAAATCGTGCGCAGACATCTCAAGTGCAAGCGAATTGTGGGGAATTACATCGCAAGTTAGCCTTACGGACTCGCCCGACATGAACGCAGCCAGTATGAGGCACGATTCTGAAACAGTCCACAAAGGAGATCAATATGGGGTTTATTCCTTCAACCAACTCAATACAGAGAACATTCCGCATCAAGAAGACACTCTTAGGCACGGCGTTTACTATTGATCGTAACGATCAACAGTACATTGTGACGGCGAGGCACGTTGTTGAGGGAATTCAAGACGGTGACGAGATCGAGGTTTGGCACGAAAGAAAATGGAAGCCGCTCTTGGTAGAAGTCGTTGGCGTAGGAGAAGATGATGCAATAGACATCGCAGTGTTACGATCAGACATACACCTGACACCTACTCACCCCTTGGAGCCCACTCAAGGCGGACTTCTGATCGGACAATCAGTGGCTTTTCTAGGTTTTCCTTTCGGAATGGAAATGGATGAAGCGAGACACCTTAACAACGGTTACCCCGCACCATTCGTCAAGGCTGGAATCGTAAGCGCAATTCAAGGATCGCCAAAATTTCATTCTATCTGGATAGACGCACACGGTAATCGCGGCTTTAGTGGCGGGCCACTACTCTTCACTGCTATGCCAGAGCAAGTGGGGAAGGACAAGGTCGCTGGCATCATTTCTAGTGCATCGCTAGATCCAGAAACCGGCGAGAATGCCGGATTGGTGAGGGCGGTACCCATCAAGCACGCAATTGAGATGATAGAAGCCTTTGAAAGGGTTACTCTAGGAGACACGTCTACTGTTACGGAATCCCGCCAGCCGTCCAGGAATCGGGGCTAACTTTCGATGTAATTCCCGAATTGTGTAAGCCCCTGGACCTCCTCCCTTTGGTCTACGCTGTCCTAGCTAATCCCTTCAGCCGGACGACGTAGAGGGGGAGTTCGATTACCGCTCGCGGTGAGCTTTCTATACGGTCGCTGGGTCAAATGGTGCCTTCGGTCTGCGCCGATGGACGGTTCGAGAGCGTGCGCTTAGACACCTGCCAACAGAAACTGTTCTATGCGTTCACGTCCAGAGGGGGACGGAGAAAACACGAAGGCACGTTCTGACACTCGCCGAAAGTAACGGTGCTTCGATAGGCTGTCGAAGAATGCAAGCTCTGCCGTCACAGTGACACTCCAAATCGCGAAACGGAGCGCACTTAGGTTGAAGTCGAGCGCCTCCTCTCCGACTTCGTATTCCTTGATAGCGTTTCCGCTGTGCGGCGAGAAGTGGAGGTGCCCGATGTGTGTAAAACTGTCGCTTAGAAGGCCGTAGAAGCGGCCAAAAGGGGGGAAGACCTTTTTGGCAGAAGCGATAGTACGTGTCGACGCGAGTGTCCCGTTCTTGAGCTTCTTGAGACCGTTCTCTTCTATCACGACGTGGCAAACGGTACTGACGCTCTCAAGCACGTTCCGGAGCAGTATTCCAGGCTGGAGCCGATACCCACGACGTGCCAGGTCGACAGCGGAGATAAATGTCTGAGTCGCATTGGACAGCAGTGCGAGACAAGTCGCGCACAGCTCGCGCTTGGATGGCGCGTTTGGGAGTTTAGTAGACACTTCAGCGATAGTGGCCATGAGGTGGCAGACCTCTTCGTTGAGTGCTGCAAGATCCTGCGCACACATACTGTCGAAGGAGCTTTCAATTCGGGGACCGTCACGTCGAAGATGATTAAAGAGAACGTCGTTGGATACCGCTATTCGCAATCTGTCTTCGAGGTCCACAAACTCGGCGTAGAGGCGATCTTCTGGCAGCACGGGCGCCAGACGGCTAAGGGTTTCCAGAGCATCAGCAGAACGCGTGACCCCGATGCAGCAGAGCTTGAATTTCCTCCCACTGCCACACGGACAGGGCGCGTTACGTCCGATCTTCACCGACTAGCCTCGACTCTCGAAGGAAAGAAACCGCAGAGCCGGGAGTCTAGACCGCCGCCAATCCTGTCTGTGTTCCGATCCACACTCGGCAGGTTCTTGACGGCTGTCGATCTGTGAGATCGAGTGCTGGGGCAGACTCTGTTTCAGATGCCGTAATGTCGTCGAAACAACCCAGTCAGCGGTAAGACTCGATTCGCGCCGTCCAGACACCGAGCCGCGCGGCCGGAGTGTTGACCGGTAGACCGCCACGAGGCAGACTACGAGTCGAAGCATCACGGCGCGCGACACCTCGCTGTTACTACCGGCTGGCGGTGAGACTATCTGCCGGACCAATGCCTCGACGCAATAGGGGCAGATTCCAGGCTGGACCGGAAGCGACCGCTACTCCGTTCGCGAATGTGATTTACTTCCGGTTGCAAAGCTGGCGGGAGATCACTCAGAAGTCAGCCGGACATCTGGTCCACAGGACAACCAGGGTTTGGAGCATCGACCAGGAGCCCTTGTAGAGGAGGCAAGGTCACCAGATGAAGAAGGACGCAGGAACGGAATCAGAGCGACTCTTCGACAAGTACTGTTGTGCCGAGGACATTACTTGTAGCGAGATTCCTAAGGCACTAGGTGAGCAAGGGAAAAAGACCGCCGATAGACGACTGGACATTGACGGCCGCGTGATTATTGTCGAAGTGAAGGGGTTGGACCACGACTCTAGGGGGATCGACTACGACTCCAAGGGACGCGTATTCGGACGTTCATTGTCGCCCTCTACCGTGGAGATAGGTGCGAAAGTGCGACATGAAATCAAAGCGGCAAATAGGCAGATTAAATCGAGCAGATCAGACGTGGATGGGCCATCCTATGGACTTGCTGTTCTGTATGCCGACGACGACATGAGTCATCATCTCCAAGAGTTTTGCGTCGCAGAAGCGATGTATGGCGACGGAGTCATGGAGCTAACCCTAATCAATGGTATTCGCGACCGAAGTCGCGACAGATTCAAGCGTGGCGGCCGCCGCAGAATGACGCCGAGCTCAGACACGTCGACGAGTGCCGTAGCCGTCCTATCCAAGAGATGGCCACACCCGGCAGAGAGAGAACGAGCACCGGATTGCGGGTACTTTCTCCACTTGGACGTGTATCACAACGCATATGCCCAAAATCCCCTTCCACCGTCTCTGTTAGCGAACGGGAATACCAGGCACTTCAGATACAACTTCGAGACGCATTACTGGGAAGCCATCGAAGAGCAGTAACGAGACTGTCGCGGGGTTCGACACCGACGTGGTTGGCCTGTGTTCTGAACGACGATCTAAACAGCAGCGTACCTTCTTCGCGTCCGGGAGGACGTGCTCCGCTTATCTGCGGAGCGTCGAATTCGGCCTTCTGGCCAGGGATCGCGCCTTCTCAGGAAGTGGTTGAAGGTTGGCCGCGAGAGCTCGGTCCATCCTCGTGCATTGTTTCTGTCTTGCTCAAGGCTTCTATGCGGGCCCTCAACGTGCTAGGTCTGTAGACGACTGACAACTCACCGACGTCCTCAATCCGAAGTGTGAATCTCTCCCCGGTAGTGGCGCCGAGGACACTCGAAGTCGCCTGTGCCTCGAAGACGCGCAGTTGGATACGACTGCCATCTTCGCCCCAAGCTTCAACAAACTCTATGCTTGGTTCTTCGGCTGCACCGAGAGTATACGTCGTTACCCGTCCTTCCTTTATCTTCCTTGCTCTTGCCAGGAAGAGAGGCGGACACTGGCGTGTCTCTAGAATGAGCGTTCCCCATGAGATCCGGGAGAGTCCGTACATCAGAACCTCCAAGAAGTCGTTCACGTACGACACCCAGTCCGTTGGAACGCCAACGAGTACGACTTCCGACGTCGTACTCGATTCCGTGTCGATTTCCAACCACTGATCGGCCAAACACACCCAGAAACGCCAACCGTCACGACTCGAGCGACGCTTCGCGATGTGGCCCTTGAGCACAAGACCCATAACCCATGCTGCCAAGTAACATACTCCGGCAACAACGAGGTACCTAGACGTGTAAGCGCCCTCGGGATTGGCAAGAAGACTAACGAGCGCGGCGCCTAAGAGAAGGAGACAGCCCCCGCGAAAGGCCTTGACCAACCACGCGCCGAGTGTGAAGAGAGAGAATCGACTCATGACCGCGTCCAAGGACCGCAGGTTGGAACAGCGTGGTACCAGACAATGGCGGGACGCCGAAATGCCCCCCGGGTTTCATCCATAGAGTCGCACCACTCTTGCCTCGGTCTCGGTCAGGAATGCGGCCCACTGGTCCATGAGCGCGCGACGGCGGGCGAAGAGGTCGCTCCGGAAGTAGGCGCCCTCGACGCCGCCAACGGTGTGCGCAAGGGCGGCCTCGGCGACCTCCCGCGGCTTCCCCGTCTCCGCGCACCAGTCCCGGAAGGCGGACCGGAAGCCGTGAACGGTCGTGCGAGCGGCGAGCCCTTGGTCCCTCAGGATCTTCGTCAGGGTCATATCGGACAGCGGCCGATCCGCCCGGAGCGGGGACGGAAAGATCAGGCCGCTCCCTTCGTCCGTCGTCCGTGCGCGTTCAAGAATGAAGAGCGCCGCGTCCGAGAGCGGGACGCGATGCTCCCGGCCCCCCTTCATGCGCTCGCCGGGAATCCGCCACTCCCGCGCGTCTAGGTCAACCTCAGCCCATTTGGCGTTGCGTGCTTCGCCGGAGCGCGCCGCGGTCAGGACCAGGAACTGGAAACAAAGACGCGCGGCAAGGCTCGAGTTGGATGCCCTGACAGTTTCCAGTGCCGCCGGGACCTCGGAGTAGGGGAGAGCCCGGAAGTGCGTCTGACGGGTCGTCAGCGACGGGAGGGCGCCTTCCAACGCCTCGCCGGCCATGTTCTCCACGACGTACGCGTGAGCGTGGGCCCAGCGAAGCACCGACCGGATCCGTTGCCGGACTCTCCGTGCCGTCTCCGGCTTCCGCGCCCAAATCGGCGTCAGGACCCGGAGCACGTCTTCCCGCTGGATGCGATCCACGCGGAGATCCCCCAGGATCGGGAACGCGTACCGCTCCATGCTGGAGGTCCAGTCGGCCGCGTGTTTCCCGTGGCCCCATCGCGGGCGCAACGCTTTGCACGTCAGCGCCGTCGCCTGTCGGAAGGTAGGGACGTTGGGCCGGCGTTTCTCGGCCAGAGGGTTCCCACCCCTTCGGACTTTCTTCCGGTTCTCGAATGCCTGTTCCCGAGCCTCGACGAGCGATATGAGCGGGAAGCCGCCCAACCCTAGATCGTGGCGGCGACCGTCAATCGTGAGCCGTTGAATCCAGCTTTTCGCCCCACTCGGCGCGATCCGGAGATACAGCGTCGGGTCGGCCCGGTACATGCCCGGAGCGGTGAGTGATTTCGCCTTCGCGACGGTGAGCATGCCTATATACCCCACATTCGTCCCCACGGGAAATACGGGATTCTAGCGGACCCGAATGGAACAGACAAGCGCGGGAATTCGCGGATTCCATTGGCACTCTTGGCAGTTCTTGGAACACCGTGGTGCACGGGGATCCACCCCCTGGTGGAGCTGACGGGGATCGAACCCGTGACCTCGTGAATGCCATTCACGCGCGCTCCCAGTTGCGCCACAGCCCCAACCCAGGTTGTCTGGACTCGGCGGAGTTTACCGTGCCCCGGACGGCGATTCGCTGGGTTGGAGGAGACTCCGGCGGCGCATATTGGCGCTGCCCGGCGAGGGGTGTTACTATGTAGACTTCTAACTACACATGAGGAAACAGCCATGGCTTTGAACATCCGCAACCCGGAAGCGGAGATGCTGGCCGCGGATCTGGCTCGACTGACGGGTGAGACCAAAACGGCTGCAGTCACGCGAGCGCTGCGCGAACAACTCAGCCGGGTTCGCCGCGACCGTAGCGGGATGGGACTGGCGGGCCGCCTGGTGGCCATCGGGAAGGAGTGTGCGGCGCTTCCGGTCCTGGATGACCGCCCTGCCGAAGAGATCCTTGGGTACGACGAGGACGGCCTCCCCAGCAGATGATCGTCGACACCTCGGCGTTGCTGGCGATCCTGCAGGCGGAACCGGAGAACCAGCTCCTCGCCGAAGCGATCGAGGCGGTGTCACGACCCACGATTTCGGTGGTTTCGTTCGTCGAGGCGTCCATCGTGCTGGACGCGCGTCACGGCGCCGAGGGACGAGATCGACTCGATCGCGTGATCCGCGAGAGCCGCATGGAAATCGCCCCGGTTGACCTCGAGCAGGCCCAGATCGCCCGGGAGGCATTCCGCGACTTCGGAAAGGGCCGTCATCCGGCTCGGCTGAACTTCGGCGACTGTTTCGTCTACGCGCTCGCGAGACAGCGGGGTGAGCCGCTGCTCTTCAAGGGCGACGACTTCACGCGCACGGACATACGAGCGGCTGTAACACCTTAGGGCCGCCACCAAGAGACGGCGCGGGGTCAGCCTCCGGCTTCCCCGAGGATCAGGTCCGGGAGGAAGAGGCTCGCCTCCGGCCAGAAGGTGACGATCCCGAGCACCACCAGGAGCGCCGCGATGAAGAACACGTTGACCTTCATCACCTCCGAGATCTCGGTCTTGGCGATGGAGCAGGTGGTGATCAGCACCGAGGCCACCGGGGGGGTCTGCTGGCCCACCGCAAGGCTCACGGTGACCATCATGCCGAAGTGCACGGTGCCGATCCCGGCGGATTCGGCCAGCGGCAGCAGGATGGGCACGAGAAGCACGATGGCGGCGGCGCTGTGGAGGATGGTTCCGGCGAGCAGCAGCACGCCGTTCAGGATCAGCGCGACCGCCCAGGGGGCGTCCGCCAGGGACAGCACCCACGCCGTCAGCCGCTCCGGAGCCTGCTGGTTGGCGAGGTACCAGCCGAGAATCGCCGACCCGGCGACCAGCAGCATGACGACCGCGGTCTGCCGCGCCGACTCGGTGAACGCCTCCCGGATCGCCGCGAACCGGACGGTGCGGTAGCCGACCACTCCCATCAGCAGGGCCAGCAGCACGGCGACCGCGGCCGCCTCGGTGGCGGTGAACCAACCGAGGAAGATGCCGCCGAGGATGATCGCGGGGATGAGCAGCG
>JAPPKV010000115.1 GCA_028819775.1 Gammaproteobacteria bacterium
TGTGGGGGTTTTTCTCTTTTTTCATTCCCCCCCGCCCCGGGGCCCCGCGCGGCTCGGCCCCGGCCCCCCCCCCCCCGGCCCGGCCGCCCCCCCCCCCCCCCCACGGCGCAACCTCGCCCACCGTCACAGCACTCAAGACGGAGGTTTCCTGGCTCCGGTCGATAACGCAGAGCTCCGGTCGATATCCAGGGCCGGCAGGTGACGCCTTAGGTCGATAAAGCCAGGCTTCGGTCGATATCCGAGGCCGGCGGGTTGGAGCCATAGGTCGATAACGCCAAGCTCCGGTCGATACCCAGAGCCGGCGGGCTGGAGCCATAGGTCGATAACCCCGAGCTCCGGTCGATATCCGAAGCCGGCGGGTGGAGCCTTAGGTCGATAACCCCGAGCTCCGGTCGATATCCAGGTCCGGCGGCCGGAGCCTTAGGTCGATAACGCCTACCTCCGGTCGATATCCAAGGCCGGCGACAGGGGGTCCGGTCGATATCGAGGATCGGTGGCGGAGTTGCCGATAGGATGAGGGCGCGATGACCCGCCATTTGACCGCAATCGTTGAACGGGAGGCCGACGGATATGTCGCCCTGTGCCCGGAAGTAGATGTCGCGAGCCAGGGAGACACCGTTGCCGAAGCACGCGCGAACCTGACGGAGGCGCTGACCCTATTCTTCGAGACGGCCTCCCCGGAGGAAATCGACCGGCGCCTTCGTGGAGAGATCTACGTGACGCAGGTCGAGGTCGCCGCCCAGTAGGCTGCGCGTTCTTTCCGGCCGGGACGTCTGCCGCATCCTCGCCTCCCATGGTTTGTCGAGGCAAGGCGGCGTGGCAGCCATGTGGTCGTCCAGAAGGTCGAGGCCGGCCGCACAGTGACAGTGCCGATTCCCGACCACTCGGAGTTGCGCATCGGCACCCTGCTCTCGATCATTCGGCAATCCGGCGTCCCCCGCTCCGAGTTCGAACGGAGTTCCTGAGACAACCCTGCGGCCCGAGGAGGTCCGGTCGATATCCGAGGCCGGCGGACGGAGCCTTAGGTCGATAACCCGAAGCTCCGGTCGATTTCCGAGGCCGGCGGGCTGGAGCCTTAGGTCGATAACGCCAACCTCCGGTCGATATCCAGGGCCGGCGAGTGGAGCCTTAGGTCGATAACGCCCAGCTCCGGTCGATATCCGAGGTCGGCAGGCTGGAGCCTTAGGTCGATAACGCCGAGCTCCGGTCGATATCCAGGGCCGGCGGGCGGAGGCTTAGGTCGATAACGCCCAGCTCCGGTCGATATCCGGGGCCGGCGGGTGGAGCCTTAGGTCGATAACGCCCAGCTCCGGTCGATATCCGAGGCCGGCGGGCGGAGCCATAGGTCGATAACGCCGAGCTCCGGTCGATATCCAGGGCCGGCAGGTGGAACCTTAGGTCGATAACCCCGAGCTCCGGTCGATATCGAAGGCCGGCGAGTGGAGCCTTAGGTCGATAGCCCCGAACTCCGGTCGATATCCGGGGCCGGCGGCCGGAGCCTTAGGTCGATAACGCCGAGCTCCGGTCGATATCCGAGGTCGGCAGGTTGGAGGCTCCCGTCGATAACGCGCAGCTCCGGTCGATAACAGCGATCGGCGGGCGCGGCCGGGGCGCGCTACTCGCTGCCGGACGGCAAGCCGTCAGCCCCCGGCGGCCGGCTCGTGGACCGGTACGCCTGCTCCGGATGCCTGATCTGGTCGGGGATCGTGCGTTCGAGGGCTCCCTCGTCGACAAGCGGGCTGAGATGACGCTTGGCGAGATTCGCGGGATCGATCTGGAGCAGCAATCCCAACTGCTCGGAGGTCCGCTCGCCACACTCGTTCAGGATCCGCCAGACCGTGTATCGCAGCCACGCCTTGCGGGGGCGCTTGCCCAGTATCAGGATGTCTCCGCGCAGGTCTTTCGACAGCTTCGCGAGAGCTTCGGCGCGCGGCCCCGGGGGAAGGCCGGGGACAGGGGAGGTGTCCGCCGGGGAGGGTTCCGCGGAGCCGCCGGCCGGCGGGTCTCCCCGGGACGGTTCCGGTTCGGGCGGGTCTGGCGGGGACGGTTCCGCTGAGGACGATCCCGGTGGAGATGGTGCCGGTGGGGGCGGTTCGGATCCGGATGCCTCGTTTGTCGGCGATCCCGCCGGGCCGGAGGAAGCGGAGGCGTCGTCCCGGCTCGCCGGACCCGCGCCAGTGGATGCACGCGGCTCGTTCGTCCCCGGGTCATCCGGTGTTTCGGTGGCTGGCTCCGACCCTGGTCCGGGCGTACGGCGCTCGCGTCGGGGCGGTCGTTCGCCGGGCACGCGCTCGGGTTCCCACACCTTGGGAAGGCGGTCCGCTTCGCGGCCGATGCCCACGAGCAAGAGCGCGGAGCGGAGGAGCAGACGGCTGCCCTCGGCCAGATGCCCCGCCACCGCGCGGCCCCGGCTCCCGGGTGGGAACGTCCTTTCCAATCGCACCCTCAACCGTTCTGCGGCCCCGCGCAATGCTTGCGCAACCCTTGCCGCCTTGCGGAGCGTCTCGGCCGTGCGGCGGAGCGCCGGCCCGCTGTTCGCGCGCAGCCAGCGGTATCCCTTTCGGACGCCCTTCGCCAGGTAAGGCCCCCAGCGCAAGAGGCGACGGAGCCGGGGGCGCGGCTTGGTGAGCCAGCCGCGGATGAGATCGAGACCGAGGGGCTCCTCGGACGGCGGCTCTTCGGCAGGAGCCGGATCGCCGCGGAGATTGAGTCCTGCCATGAGGGGCGAGCGTACCGGAGCCTGCTGCCAGTTTGTCGTCGGTTTATTGACCTTTTTTGAGTGACTTATTTGTAACTTACGGACATAAGTTACTGGTGTAACGACAACCGGGCCGTCCTTCCTGGTCTTGGAGAAGTGATGGGATGGGCGCCGGTGGCGGAAGCTCCGGTCGATATCGGGGGCGGCGGCCGGGACCGCCGGTCTTCGGACCGGCACGGCGGGCCCAAAGGCCCGCGGAATCGCGTATGGCTACCTGCAGTCGTGGCGCAGCGGCTCGAAGCGCCGACGTCCGGCCGGTATCGCCGAGCGCAGCGAGGCGAAACCGCACACCCCCAAGGAAGCCGACCGCGGCTCTCACGTCCCCACGGCGCAGCGCCATCAACGCGGGTTGCGAGCTCCCGGGCGATGTTGGCCATAGCCCGGCGCACCCGCTGCCGTCGCCCTTAAGCACGTTCGCTTCGACTTTTCCACATTCCGGTCCGAAGCGGGAAAAAACGAGCCCGAATTACGTCTAGGGAAAGTAGGGAAGACATCCTGTCTTCCCCGACTCGCACCCCACGGAGGACTCCCTGATGCCGCGCGCCGCCCACAGCCAGCAGCCGCCCGCCCGGAAACCACCCGCGAAGCCCGCCCTGCCTGCGGCGGACCGTCCGCCACCCGGTCCCGACGCTGTCATCCCGGAACCGCCGGAGGAGGGCGCCCTCTTCCGTGCCCTTCTGGACGCCGGCACCGAAGCCATGGTCGCCTATACTGCGGAAAAGCGGCTGCACACCATGATGTCGGAAGCCATAGCCCGGCAGCTTCAGCCGCTCGTGCGGGAGATGAGCCGCCGGTTCGACGAGATCGATCGCCGGTTCGACGGAATCGACCGCCGATTGGACGGAATCGACGGTCGGTTGGACGGAATCGACGGTCGGCTGAACGAACATGACCGCAGGCTGGCCGTGCTCGCCGCCCAGATGCGGCTCGTGTTCGGTGCCCTGGGCCTGCTGGTGACCGTCCTCATCGCGGTTTTCGGCTTCCTGTTCGCGAACGCGAACTGAACCCGCCCACGCCAGCGCAGCCAGGTGCTGTGACAGTGCGGCTGCAGCGACGCCGCGAGCCTCTATGGCGCATGGGGTTTGGAACGCCGGCTTCAGCCGGCACAGCCCGCCGGAGGCGGGCGGCGGCTTGAACCTCGTCACCTGGGAGGGCGCAAACGCAGGGGACGCCAACACTCAAGTCTCCCGGGTTGGCGGGCCGCGCGGGAGCGCGAACCCGGGGCTGATGACACGGCGCCACGCCCTACGCGCCTCCGAAGCCGTGGAATGGTCGATGATCGATGCGCCAAGGTCTCGCAGTGTCGCTTGGACCAGGCCAAGCTGACCTCCGACACCCGGACGGGCGCCTCCGTCGCGGCCTAGTGCGGGCAGAGCCTCAACTTCGACCTCGACCTCTTCGGGGGCATCGTGGGCGGTACGATCACCGACGCCCTCACCGTCAGCCTCTTCGCAAGGCGCTCTCGATCACCTTGAGCGCCACCGTGCGGTCCAAGTGGGGATGGGCGAACTGGTTCCGGTAGCTGCGCAGGCAGCCGTAGCAGCTCCGGTCGCATCCGCAGCCACCGTCGACCCGGGCGCGCGCCCGTTCCAATACGCGGCGGAAGCTCGTCGAATCCGTCAGCTGGGCTACCAGTCCCGCGCCGCCCGGGACATCGTCGTAGAGAATGATCGCGTCGGGAGCAAGGGTCACGTTGAGGTCTCGCTCGGGAACAGCCACCGCGTCAGCGGCGCCGAGCGCCAGTGCGTAACCAACGGAATGCCGGTCCCAATCACTCAGCGGATCCGGGAAGCGAGCTCGCACCACATCCGTTTTCAGCTCATGCCCCAGGCTGAAACGACGGAACAGGCCGTTGCACTTCCGTCCCTCAGCGGTGCTGTGTGCCGGAAGAGGCTTGGCTTCATGCTTGCCGCACTCCCGACACAGGAAAAACCCATTCTGCTGCCGGCCCTCACACAAGACGACCAGCTCTCCGGGCACAGCCGGCGTCACCCCCACGCCGAAGAAATGCTCCTCGTGGGGCGCTCCCGGGTTCTGGAACCCCTTAAAGAAAGGGCGGGTCGAGAAGAGCCGCTCGCCACGCCTTTCGGGCGGTTCCGGCTCCTCCCAGTAAGGGGTAACAAACCCGAACTCCGGCACGACGTACTTACGTTGGTGTTTTTCCGACCTCTCTCCCTCCACGTACGGTTCACTGTCGAACTGTCCGGCTTCGCTGTACGTGTAGTGCCGCGCCCCGGGTTCCTTCCCCTCAATCCGGCGGATGCCGCAGGATTTCCACTCCAGTTTGTTGGCGACGACGCTGCTTCCAGGGGCGTATTCCGCAATCGCAAGCCCGAGGTCGCGAGACAACTCCACTGATTCTCCGGCACTAGACGCCCCTGTGTGGAGTTCGACGACGTCGACGGGGAATCCGTACTTGGGAATGATCGCCTTGCGCGCGAGGAACGAAACGGCCCTCTGATCGGCAATCGTCCGCAGACGGCGTTTGGCGCGGTGAGCGCGCCGGTAGTCTTCCAGCTGGACAGCCTCATCCCTTGCCCGTTGGGTCTTCCGGTATTCATCGCAGACCTCGGCGGTCGCCTCCGCGAGCCGGCTCCCGGGGCCGCCGATCCGGCTCACCCACGAGTCGTCTGTCAAGCCCACTTGGCCGTGAAGTTCGGATGGAACGATCTCCCGCAGCGTGGTAGCAAGCGGGCGGTTACGCTCGCAGAATGAACGCAGCGACTCAGCGGCGGAGGGATTCCGCCAATCGCCGCCGATGAAAGTGGCGACGGTTTCAAAGCGGGCGGCATTTTCAGGGAACCTGAAGAATTCGGAGAGCGCGACGGCGGTCAGGTGCCGGGTGATGATCTGTGGATTCCGGAGGAGGAGGCGCGGGGGAACAACTGCGCCCCCGATCAGATCGTTCGGGTTCGCGAAGTAGTGGAGATCGTGCGGACTCCGGCGGCAGTACGTCAGCGCCAATCCTGACTCTTCCCGGCGACCGGCGCGGCCGACGCGCTGGGCGTAATTGAACGGCTCCGGCGGCACATTGCGAAGGAAGGTCACCTCCAGATCCCCGAGATCTACACCGACCTCGAACGTGGTCGAGGAACTCAAGAGATGGATGCCGCCCTCCTTGAACTGCTCCTGCCGCGCTCGCGCCTTTTCGTCGGAGAGTTGCGCGGTGTGTTCGGCAGCCGTGAGCCTTGCGGGCAGGTCGGGCAACTCGTAGAGCGAGCGGTAGTGGTTGCGAGCGAGCCGCTCCGGATCCGCCGAAACCAGCGTGCCGGAACAGCGGTTGCGCGGACAGACGCCGCGGAGATTGCGGGTCGCGACTCGAGCGCATGTGCCGCACTCCCACAACTCCGAAACGTCAGCGCTGCGCACCCGCAGCCACTCTGAATTCAGGCGGAACGCCCCCGCCTTTCCAGTGCGTTCAAGCAACCGGTCTTCCTCGGAGGCCTGGTCGTAGTGGTGCATGAGAGCGGTCCAGACCGCCGTCATGAGTGCCTCGGCCTCCGCCTTCCGTTCGCCATCGGTCTGGCCGGTGTCCTCGAGCAGTCGGGGCAGAAAGTGCTGCACCACGGCTGCGTGCGGCCCGCCCCATTTGCGCTGGTTTCTCTCTAGCCGGGCTGTGGTGTTTCGGACGAAGGCCTGCTGCGGGCGGCGGCTGACGTCCTTCCACCCCGGAAACTCCGGGGCGACGGGCAGCGAAACCGCCCGGTTCAGCCGAAAGAGATCGAGTAGATGTTCCAGCAGTTCCAGGGCTTCCGACGCCGTGAAACTCCACGGGGGCGACCGCATCTCCGGTGGCGGGGCAATTCCCGGAGGCAAGAGCACATGCCACTTCGCAAGGCCGACGCCGGCAAGCGAGAGGCGCGTGTCTTCGGTCAGGGCCTCCGCCAGGAGCGAGGTGTAGGCGCGGCGGAGGGCGGTTTCGGCCGTTACGGAGGCGCTGTCCACTCCGCACCTCTGACGAACGCGCTGGAGCCGGTGTCCGAGATCTTCGACGGAAAGGCTGCCTCCGTCTTCCGGCCCGGGATTGCGGGCCATTCGGAGCGCGCGGAGCATGAGGTTGCGGTCACGGACCGTTGCGTACGAGTCCTCGGCGTACCAAGCGAAAAACGCCGCATCCTGGCGGCTGTCGGCGAACGCAAGGATCTTTCGCGCCTCGGAAGGCAGCAAGCCATGTACTGCGGTCGCCAACACCGCGTTGGGACCGTCAGCACCGTGAACGATCTCCTGAACCGGATCGCCGACCCCGCCCCGGGTGTAGCCACATCGGGCGCACTCCTTGAGTTGATCCGGGTGCTTGGGCCGGTTGTCGCACTTCTCGACCCGGATCGCCGATCCACAACCGCAGCCGGGATCGCCACGCCCTAGAGCACCGCAGCGACGGCATAGGCTCGAGGCTCCGTCCTCGCGCGGAATGTAGTAATCCACCCCGAAATCGTTCCGGCTGCGGTCCCGGACCGCCTCGACGAGTTTCCCGCCGGCCGCCCTGCCAACGTAGTAGTGCTGTCCGCACTCCCGACAGAGGGCGATCTCGAGCGGGTGTGCGGGCAATCCCTCCTCGGCTTGTCCGGAGACGCGATTCAGGACGACGCGATCGCTTTCGTTCTCGTGGAGGAGAAACGCGCCTTCGAGCGCGCGGACGAGGACGTGGTAGCGGCGAACGTTCGCATCGCGCTTCACCGCGGATCCGGCGTCCTCATATCGGCCGAAGACGACTCCGTGAGCAGGAACGGGCTCCCCGAAGAGGGCCTCCGCAAAACTCGCGACGGCCCGCCGGTCGTCTTCGCTGCGGCCCGAGGCGATGGTCGCGCTCGTCGCAATGCAGCTAAAGGACTCGGATCGTCCACCGTCGCGCAGCCGCTGCTTCAGTCGACGCAGTAGCATGGCCATCTCGATGCCCTTGGCGCCGCGGTAGGAGTGCGCCTCGTCCAGGACCAAGAACCGCCAGCGCGCCGCGCGTCCTTGATCGAAGAGGGGGCTGTCTTGCGGGCGAATCAACAGGTACTCCAGCATGGAGTAGTTCGTGAACAGGATGTGCGGGGGATGCTTCCGCATGTCCTCACGGAACACCATCTCTCCGGGCAGCGCATTCCTTCCGCGTTCGGCTCCATTCCGATAGCGATCCCGGACGTCGTTCGGTGTCTGTCCGATGTACTGGCCGAAGCGGAAGCCGAATTGGGACCCACTCGCTTGCAGTTCGGCCACTAACCCGCCAAGGCGTTCCCGTTGGTCGTTGACCAGGGCGTTCATCGGATATAGCACCATCGCGCGGACGCCGGGGCGTCCGAGCGTTCCCGCCAGGTACTCCTGGAAGAGCGAAAACAGGATCGGATAGAGGAAACACTCCGTTTTCCCGCTCGCGGTGCCGCTGGCCACGACGACGTTGAGGTCTTCCAGGTGGGCAGCACGAATGGCTCGCTCCTGGTGGGCGTGGAGGTTCCCGTCGATGAGGGTGGCCAAGAGCGGATCGGCCTTCCCGGGAAACGCCTCGCGCGCAAGATCGGAAGCCCGGATGCCCGGAGGGAAACGCCGTCCGCGCTCTGGATATGGCCCCTTGAGAAGCTCCTCCCCACGGAGCGCATCTCGGAAGGAGTCCCTCAGCACCGGGTCGCGGAAATAGAACGACGTCGTCAAGTAGCTGATGTAGCGGGACCGAAGCGTCGCGACCCAACGATCGATTTCACTTTGATCGGGCATTGGTGACTCCTTCAATCGACTCCAATTGCGACGTGATTCTCCGTCTGACCTAGCTGGAGACCATCGTCCGCCCCGGCCGGAGCCGTCTCCGAATGGTCACTTGCTCGCTTGCCCCGGGACTATCGAAATCTTCAATCCGAGGAGCTGCTTGGCCAGCTTCAAGTTCTGGTCCTTCGTTCCTCGAGCAGCGGAGACTGATTGTCGGGGTACTTCAACGATCAGACCGCGTCGTGGGTGTAGTTGGCGCACGTCGATGACTTGTGTTGGGTGAAAGGCGTTGCGGGCCAATACCCTTGGATCTGGATCCCACGGAATAACGTCAATCTGCTCGCCATCAAGCGCTTCACGTATGGCCTCGATCCGAACGTTCGCCGGCCCACGGCAAGCAGCCACGGGATCAACACCGGGCGCGCTGCTGGACACTGCAATCTTCGATCGGATCCGGGGGATTCGGCCCAAGGCACGAATCTCGATAGTTCCCTGGCGCACCTCCGGAGTCTCCCGTCGGATCAGGCGCACGGGAGTCGCCGTGACGCTCGTGTCTGAAAAACCCAGCACCCGCTCCGGTTGCACCACCAGGACATCGACCGGGGGGGCTTCACTGTTGGGTAGGCGGATCTGCAGGACGGCGCTGCCCACGTTCTCGCTGAGAATCGGGTAGTCGGCGAATGCTCCCAAGTCCAGGCGGCAGCAACTCTTGCGCGGAAAACGCCGATCCGCGCGCGCTTCAAAGGATCTGTACTCACCGTCCAGGCCGATACTCAGCCCTGGAAGTCGAAATGGCATCAAGATTTCCAGCGCCTCTCCGGGCCTTCGAAACTCGCTGCGCGACATCTCGATGGGTCGATCCGTCCACACTGCGCTTCCCTCCAGACGCCACCAGATGCGTGGTAGGTCGACGACGACGTTCACTTCGTCCATCCCCTCCCGAAGAAGGAGTCGGACTTCGTCGCCGTCCGGCGTCGGTTCGACAGCTACGGCCCCGTCATCGAGCCGAGCGTGCTTGCTCCGAATACGTGGAACCAAGGGCCCGCCACGCCGACCGACGAGCTGGACCGTTGTCACCTTCGTTCCACTGGGTGGTGGGATCAGTACGCGCTCCTTCCGGAACTCCTCACCATCCACGAGGATTTCCTTAAGGTCGGGCCAGTAACGAAAGGCCGTGCTGTCGTCTTCCCGGGTCTCTCCAGGCCGATACGTGCGTAGAAAGAACCGTCCTCGACGCCCGTCGAGCCAATCGGAGAGTCCGTTGCTCGCGAGAAAGTTCTGTGCTTTCCAACCTTCCGGGCGCTCGTCACCGATGCGTGCCCACTCGATCCCCTCGGTGGATTTCAGCCGGGGAGGTTCGACGAAGAGGTCTCCATCGTCCGAGTTGTCGAACACCGTATCTCCGGTCAGCGATGCCGTGCGGCCCGTCTGGAGGGGCCACTTTCCGATGGCGCCCAGGCTCTCCGAACCGTTGTCGCCCGGAGGGGTGACGAAGTGGGCAAGGAACTCGGGATCTGAACAAGGTTCCGGTTCCCGAAACTCGGTCCCGCTTCTGGATTCTGTCTGCGGCGCGATCACGAGGAATTCCCCGTTTCCGATCCGGCGGCAATGGCGTCCAAAGGATCCCTCGCCGGAGCGCGGCAAACGGAAAATGAGCGGTTCTCTTCCGTCGAACAGCGGGATGTTCTTGGACTCTGCGCCCTCACCCTTGAGGCTGATTGACCCGCTGAACCGGGGCAATCGGTACTCGCCCTCCTCCGCTACCAGTTCCTCTCCACCTAGGTGGACGCTGGTCACGCCCAGGTCGGACGCGACTCTGAGGAAGATCGTCCATTCCAGCCCCTCTCGGCGGCAACATAGTTCGGGCGGGCGAGGGTGATCTGCGTCTCCACCACCGCTGTGCTCTCCATTGTTGGATCGTCGAGGCCCGAACCGCCACGGTTCTCGCGGTGTACGCGGTCCTTCGTCCGATGAGGGTCGGGAAACCCGTGGCGCTCGCGGGGGCTTTGCGCGGACAGATGGCGGGATCGGCTCGGGCTCCACGGGCGGGGGCGTCGGTTCCGGCTCAGGCTCCAGAGGCGGAGGTGGAGGTGGAGGTTCCGGCTCGGGCTCCACGGGCGGACGCGCCGGTTCCCGCCCCGGCTCCACGACTGGGGGCTTGGGTTCCGGCTCCGGTTCCTTCGGCGAAAGGGTGGGTTCCGGCTCGGGCTCCACGGGCGGACGCGCCGGTCCCGGCCCCGGCTCCACGACTGGGGGCTTGGGTTCCGGCTCCGGTTCCTTCGGCGGGGGCGCGGGTTCCGGCTCGGCCTCCTCGGGCGGAGGCGCTGGCTCCGGCTCGGGCTCCACAGGCGGACGTGGAGGTTCCGGCTCGGGCTCCACGGGTGGAGGCGGAGGCTCTGGCTCGGGCTCCACAGGCGGAGTTGGAGGTTCCGGCTCGGGCCGCATCAGACGGCGTAGCCGACGCCGGACGTTCTTGACGAAGTTCCAGAAGGACTTCAGGAACTCCATGGCCTCGGCCTACCCGAGGACTGGGCCTTCGGGACGTGGGAACCGGGCCCGAAGGGGAGACGGGGTCGCAGCCAGTGCCAAGCAAGCAGCGCCGCACAATGGGTCAAGGGCGTCCCAGCGCGTTTCGGGATGCAGACTCGAATCAGTATCGGTCACTTCGGAACCATCAGAACGGAAACTCGTCGAAGAACATCCAGCCGAAGAGGACGAAGAAGATCAGTCCGAAGATGGCCAGTTTGAGGAGGACGATCAGGGCACCCACGAAGATCGTGTACCCGACAAGGGCCTTCTCGTCGTTCGGCTTCAGGTTGGGGTTCATGACTGCCCCCCCACCACGACGGAGGGCGTTGTCCTCTCCTTTCGCTTGAGTCGGTGGCACTCCTCCAAGGCACCGGAGGGCGTACCGAGGTACACCCGGGCCTCGAGTGCTCCATCCCTTCGCCCCCATTTTCCAAGAGTCGCGATGGCCACGGCCCAGGAGATCGTCGAGTCGACGCGCTCCCACCCGAGTGTCGTCCCGGCGAGAATGCTGCCAGCCATCACGCTTCTATTATCCGATCCGAGAGCGACAGATCCCACCACCCTTTGGACGAGGCGAGCAGCGGGAAGGCATATCGGCAATTTGGAATCTAGATCTCATCAACGGAGAAGAGTTCGCGGGCGACGAGGCCGGGCCCTTCGAGGGGGATTTCGGCACGCCCTCCATTAGGGCACGCCGCCCTTCGACACCCGGACGGGCACGGCAGTCCTCGGCAAGAAGAAGCCCCTTCTTCCGACCGGCACCGACGGCCGCGGGCCAGCGTCACGCGAGCAGCTCGTTCACCGCGGCTCCACTCGTGGCTATCCGTCAGTGACATCGCCGAGTGTCACCATACCCGACGACACGCGAATGGCACTAGCGACTTGAGAGATCCTTCGGCAGAGCGAAGATTCCGTACCGTCAGCCCGCAGTCACGCCTACTGACGCACGCCAACCGTCGTCTGTCAACAGTCCTTCAGCACATCCTCACGTTATGATTCGACCGCTCACTGCCGCAGCCGGACTTAGGAGGGACTGGGACATTTGACTACACACCATAGCACTCAGAATTACGCAGATGCGCAGGAAGCCATCAAGATCTTGAAGTTGGCCATCTATCGGGTTCTGCTCGACGCTGGCGCCAAGGGAATGAAAAACGCAGAAGTCGGACGAGTTCTAGGCATCTATGCCGGGCACGAGGGGCACGAGGGCCATATTCCTAGGACGCTACTCGGAATGATGCAGTCGGAAGGTGTTGTTGAACAGGATCAAAGAACGAAATCGTGGCGGCTTAGGATGATCGTCTCGGAGAGTTCCGAGGCCTAGAGTCATTCAGACTGCTGTCGCTTGGGGATTCACATGCAAATCCTGCCCAAGTGCGACGCATCAATGTGTAGGCATGGACACGTGGAACGGGCACACCAAGTAGTCATATGCGGGGTTACTGACGGGAGTCCTATGTCGCAGGACGAAGAATCTCGCCTTGGCCACTCCATACCTTGACGTAATGCCCTCCGGTTCCACTTCTCAAACCCTCTCGTTCCGCCCCCGTGCCCGACTCCTGCAGCTACTCGGGGATGAACTCATCGGGTCTCCTCGCCTCGCCGTCTTCGAGCTCGTCAAGAACGCCTACGATGCCGACGCAAAAACCGTAACCGTGCTCATGGACGGACTGGGCGGCCCCTCCGCCAGCATCGTCGTACGCGATGACGGCGTAGGCATGACCCTCTCGACCATACGCGATATTTGGCTGGTACCGGCTCACGACCATCGCGAACGTCAACGAACTGCAGGCGTGAGGACCGCCAAGAATCGCCTCCCGCTTGGCGAGAAGGGACTCGGACGGTTTGCCGCGCATAAGCTCGGCGACAAGATCACTCTCGTCACGCGGGCCATCGACAGTCCGGAGTGCACGCTCTCCATAGATTGGACCGATCTCGTCCGTCACAACGAACTTTCCGATGCAACTGTTACTGTTCGTGAACGTACACCTCGAGTCTTTGTCGGCGACTCGACCGGGACGCGTTTGACTATATCCAACCTCCGGCAGAGTTGGCCACGCGGTGAAGTGCGGCGCCTCCAACGCCAGATCACCTCCATCTCATCTCCATTCCACCGGTCCTCGGACGATTTCCGCGCGCGGCTTCTTGTACCCGATCACCTGGAATGGCTGGAGGATCTACCAGACACCGTCGACCTCCTTCACCGAGCGCCTTGGCATTTCCGTTTTTCGTTTCATAACGGCCAATTCCGCTGGCAGTACAAGTTTCGCAGAATTCCCGCCATCAAGGTCCAACCCCGCTCGGCGCAATCCACGAATGCCTCTTTGCTCGTACGGCCCGCCGACCTCGAAGACGACGACACCCGCCGGCGCCGTCGGGCGGTGGTCGCCGATGCGTCGATCTCCGACGGAATCGGCCCAGTTACTGGCGATCTGTACGTCTTCGACCGAGACAAGGAGGTCCTTGCTCGCCAAGGAGAGGGGCGACTCATAGAAACCTTCCTTGACCAAAACGGCGGCGTGCGCGTCTACCGCGACGGCATCCGTGTTTACAACTACGGCGAGGTAGGCGACGACTGGCTTGGTCTCGATCTTAGCCGTGTCAACGCCCCGACGGTACGCATCAGCAGGAACATCGTCGTTGGTGCGATCGACCTTTCGTTGGAAAATAGTCCGCTTCTACGGGAAAAAACCAACCGCGAAGGGTTCGTAGAGAACAGCGCGTTTCGTCGCTTTCGCGCAATTGTCCGCGGCGCGCTCACGCCACTCATTGCGGAGCGAAAGGTCGACAAGGACAAGATCCGAGTCCTTACCGCTCCATCCCGCTCTCCAGAGGCAGGCTCGATCATCAAGCCCCTAGGGCAACTGCGTCGAATCGCTCGGCGCCACGGGCTCCACTCAGAGTTTGAACCAATTATTGCGCGAATCGAGCGTCACTACCAGGATTTTCGCGACACCATGGTCCGCGCCGGTACAACAACAATCGGTATCACGCTCGTTTTCCACGAGGTCGAGCAAGGCGTGCGCAGCCTGTGCCAGATGATAGAGGCTCAGAACACCAATCCATCTCTACGACGTCGAGCACGAGATCTTGCTGCGTTGCTATCGGCGTTTGCGGATTTGGCCCGCCGAGGCGAGCGCAAGACGAACTCCTTGAACCTTCTGGTCCGACGAGCGCTTGAAATCAATCGCCTTCGGCTGAACAAACATGGAATTCAACTAGAAGCACCATGCCTTGCTGATGCTGCCTCTGACATACACGCTGACTTCGTCTTCGGCACTGTGCTCGGTGCCCTCAACAACCTCATCGACAACGCGATCTACTGGTTGCAAGTCCGCTGGCCCGCCGACCAGACGCCACCCTCGCGTCGCCTCTACATTAGCGTCAATAGTACCCTTAGCGACGGTCCCGCCATTGTAGTGGCCGACAATGGCCCAGGACTCTCCGACGAGCCCTCCGTTATCACCCAGCCGTTCTTCACACGGCGACCAGAGGGCATGGGCCTAGGGCTCTATTACGCCAACATTGTCATGGAACTCGGCAACGGCGCGCTGGCGTTCCCGACCGCAGAGGAGGCCGAAGTTCCTGACGCGTTTGACGGTGCAATCGTTGCGCTGGTCTTTCCCCCTGCCGGAGGGCGAGCTAAGGCATCAACATGAGAAACACCCCGTCTCAAGTGATCATTGTCGACAACGACCAGGACCATCTTCGCGCCATCGTCGATACGTTCCACCTCTATGGTGTGGCCTGCCTTGGCATTCGTTACGACCCAGAGACCGGGCTCACACCGTCCCACTTTCGCGCGGTTCGGTTTCTCTTCCTTGACCTTCATCTACTCGCTACAGCAACATACGGAGGACGCGAGCACTACGCGCATTTGGCGCAGCTCTTGACCGACAACATTAGCGTCGACGGTGGTCCGTTTACCTTGATCTTGTGGACGAATTTCGATGACCAAGTGGACGGTCTCATCAGCTATCTCGACACCACCCAAGAGTTACCTGCACATGCCCGCCCCGCGGCTATCGGACGCCTCGCAAAGGACCGGTTCCTTGACGAGAGCGAGCGGGTTGGCGATCACGAGGCGCTCATGAGGGAAGTTGATGAAGCGCTGGCGCTGGCGCCGCAGGTCTCCGCTCTGTTCTCTTGGGAGAGGGGCGTACAAGTTGCGGGCCGCTCAACGCTTGCATCCGTCGTTAGCCTGGTACCGGAAGAGAAGAGAACCTCTAGTGAGTTTCCTTCTGCGGTTGACGTCGCACTCAGTCGCCTAGCCATCGCCGCCGTTGGCAAAGGGAATGTGGCGAAAGATCCCCGCGCGGCAGTCAACGCGTCGCTGGTGCCGATTCTGGCTGACAAGGTCTCCAGCCAACACGTTGCGCCGGATGACGATGTGTGGGGCAACGCAGTTACCGCGACGAAGGTTCCACCACTGCCTCGAACAGAAGCTGCGATCGTCAACCGAATGCTGCACGTGGCACTGCCGGAGAGTGAGAAGATTCTCGCAAGCGACTGGGGTGCTGTTGTTAGTCTGCCACTTGATTGGAACGACGACGACGCAATGAGTATGCGTTTCGGCCTAAACGGTGCGGAGCTTTTCTCTACGCATTTCAAAGTTCCTCCCGGTGTTCAGAGCCAGTGCAGTCCAAAGCTGGTCCGCATCGGCGCTCCGTGCGACTATGCGCAGAGACGACCTGGCCCAATTCCCTATCTCCTCGCTCTTGTGGTACCAGGCGATGCGTCTAGCACAGGCGCACGCCCAGACGCGATCTGGTGCTCTCCCCCCTTGTCACTCGATCCCGGTGGTTCTCAGCGCTTGCTAGTCAGTGCGATGTTCCCCTGGACGGCAACCAGAGAGGAAGCAAGGCAGTGGTGTGTGGAGTGCAGGCTACGGGAGCAGTTGCTCATGCAGCTCATCCACTCGGTCGGTACGTACGGCACTCGGCCCGGGCATATAGCCGTCTACTAACAGCATTTCTTGCGACCACTAGCTCTCGGGCTTACTGGACGGCGGGCCTCGCGTTGCCAAGCATGGACTGAGTGAAGCTTATTGGGTCAGCCTAGGTCTCCTACGCGGACTCGGCGTCGCGCTCTGCGATAGGTCCGACTCTGATACTCAAAGACCTGCGCAACCTGTAACGCAATCTGCCGAGCAAGATATGGCGGCACAGCGTTGCCGACCTGGACGTATTGCTGCGTGCGCCTCCCTTCGAAGAAGTAATTGTCAGGGAATGTCTGAAGGCGCGCTGCCTCCCGGACGGTGAGACTTCGACATTGGCGTGGGTCAGGATGAATGAAGTAGTGCCCGTCCTTGGATAAATGGCTGGTGATCGTGGCAGACGGGCCATCGGGGAGTTGTACGCGAAACCGATCCGTAAATTTGTTGGAGTTCCAGTTTGCGTGTTTTGGTGCGAGCGCGACGGGGAAATCAGCTGCCCTTGGCGACCTGCGGAACGCATATGAGAAGGCTTGGGCAAACAGGTAACGGGTCAGGTCCGCGGGTATGTGCCCCCTTGTCTCATTGTTCGGAAGTCGCGTGAGCTTGGGGTCAGATAGCCAGTTACGAAGGTCCACAGGGCACGAGTCTCCGATCGCTGTCCCACCGGCTCCACCAACATATGGCAACGGTGTGCCTTGAGTGGACGTGAAGGCTCTGCCAAGAGCACGTAGGAAACGAGTGTCCTCTTCCCGTCCCATCGACGGCCTGTGGTGTAACACACTCTCGTACGCTGCGCGGAGTGCACACTGCCAAGTCACGCCACAATCCGAGCGGCTTAGCCTGCTGCGGAGTAGAGGCATGTTGCCAATCACATCATCGACATCTGGTACGGGTTCAATTGGATCAAGCCTAGGCAGAAACTCGATTGGTAGCGCTGCCGCGATGTCTCGGCGTATACAGACCACGAACACGCGGTGTCGTGTCTGAGGCACACCATGTACTTCGGCACGTACAAGGAAATCCTTGGGCCTTAGACCATCATGCCATGACTTGCCGGACGCTTCGGAAGCAAGTCCGAACAGAAAGTACTGACCCGTCCCCCCGGCGTTCCGAAGGGACTCCATGACCACTGGGAAGACGGGCTCGCCGTTGTGTCGCGCCGACAGGATGCCCTTTACGTTCTCCATGACTGCTACCGCGGGTCGAAACAGCCGAAGCGCAGTCGCATACTCCAAATACAACGACTGTCGCGCGTCCTTATCAGCGTCGTATTCGGGTATGCCGGCATTGCGTGCCCGACCCACCAAAGAGTAGGACTGGCATGGCGGTCCCCCGAGCAGGAGCGTTCTTCCGCCGTATGCGTTCCGCATCTTGCGGGCTCGCCTCCGGAGGAATGAAGTCGCCTCAGGTGTGCCGAGCCTGAGGCGCCGTGTCTCGTTACAGGCCTTCCGCCACTGCCTAGGATAGAGCGCTTCCCAATCGGGTTCTTTTGGGGCGATTCCGTTGAGGAACCCGTAATACTCCCGGGGCAACTCAGATCTAAAGTGCCTAAGGAAAGCCCTCAACCTCAGCGTACGGTACGCAGCGGCGTCGGTCTCAACTGAAAGCTCAACCCGAAACTGGCGGCGGTTCGCGGAGCTGCGAAGAGAGGCAAAACCTTCTGCGAGCCCCCCAGGGCCCGAGAAAAGGTCGACTGTCGGAACCGGAAGCATCACGGCTTCGGTCTCAGGAAGGCGGCGCTACTCCGATCGCAGGCCATCCCACGGGCCGACGACGATGCCGTCGCTCGATTGAGAGTACTATGGCGCACTAACCCGACCCGCAAGTGCCGGCCATCACGCCGGAGCGGTGCCACGCCTCGCTAGCCTGCCGTCGGCACACTGAGCCACCGTCCCTGAAAGCGGTGTGAAACCGACAGTTGAGAGGATCACACGTCGCGAACCCGCGGAAGGATACCGATGGCTGACATCGTAGACAAGGTAACGCGGTCTCGGATGATGGCGAAGATCCGTTCCCGAAACACGGGGCCTGAGGTCGCTCTCCGCCGGGCACTGCACGCAGTCGGTGTTAGGTTCAGAATCCATGCGGCCCTGCCTGGAACACCGGACCTTGCCTTTCGACGCTACGGAGCCGTCTGTTTCGTGCATGGCTGCTTTTGGCATCGTCACCGCCGGTGTCCCCTAGCGACCACGCCATCTACCCGACCCGAGTTCTGGCAGGCCAAGTTCGATGGCAACGTTCAGCGGGATCGCCTCTCCAAGCAGGAGCTGCTCAAGGCTGGCTGGCGTGTGGCAGTTGTCTGGGAATGTGCGCTGACCCCGGACCGGATCTCCGACACCGTGCACGCTCTTCACCTGTGGCTTCGTAGTAGCAGTGAGCAGAACTTCGAAACCGGGGCGATAGTTGCCGAGCCCATCGGGGACAACCCTTTTCGGGAGCGGAGCTGCGGCCCCAAGCAACCAAGCTAACTGTGGGCAGGTTCGCACTCGAATCCCGCCGGCAGCGAGAAAGCGAAGCGCGCGACTCACGTCGACCGGCGATGCGTTCCTAGCCCTGCGGGCCGCGCTGCCGACCGGCGGTGCAAGCCGTCTCCGCCATCCGTTAGCGATACGTAACTTCACTGCACCGTGGACGACGATGCCGGTCTACAGACGGGCGGTCCCGAACGTCGGCGTCGTCCTGCAACTGGTGGAGGCGGCGGGAATCGAACCCGCGTCCGAAAGCCTTCGACAACGACGTCT
>JAPPKV010000481.1 GCA_028819775.1 Gammaproteobacteria bacterium
CCATCCGCGCGGCGAGCGGGAAGGGGGCGGACGGCAGGTTCTTCAATCAGCCAAGCGATGCCGAACTAGAACGCTGCTGGTTCGCGGACGACAATTTCGAACGACGGGCCCGAGCCGTTGAGTTGGCGGGCGAGCGCGGCGTGGAACCGATCAATGTCGCCTTGGCGTACGTACTCAGTCAGCCATTCCCCTGTTTCGCGCTGTTCGGCCCACGCGTGCTCGCCGAAACCCGGTCTTCCCTGGTGGCGTTGGACGTCACGCTTACTGAAGGCGAACGGCGTTGGCTCAATCTGGAGACGAACTCGCGGTAGCGTGCCTTGGGGCCGCCGTCCCACGATCATCCCCGGATCAGGCCCCGGACACGCGGTTCGCCCTCACTTCGCGCACGACATTTAAAGCGCGACGGGTCGTGGTTAGCTCAGGCGCGGGACGGTCTTCGGGGCGTTAAGCCCGGTGGCTAGACCGCTGCGTTTATGCGATGTAGCCCACATGCAGGACATTCGGTGCGGCCAAGCCGGTCACCGTCTGCAACGCCGACGCGCGATTCGTCGGGACCTCGAGACCGCGTTGCGACGGAGGCAGCGCGACCTGGAATCCCAGAATTGCGTTCCAGCAGCTAGTTGGTTTCCTCGTGGGAAGCGAGACCGCCGTAGCCTGAGGGCTGCTGAAGGGGCTTGTCGCTTTTGGCCTGTCGGCGTTTCTTGGCTTGTTCCCTAGCGAGGCGTCTGCGGGCGGCCTCGCGCATCAGGTCACCCTGCAGCCTGACGAGCCCGATGTCTCCTCGCACCAAGTGTATCGTCCGGATGAAAGCGAACGACGTGAGTAAGACTCCGATGGCGGTAACGATCCGACCAACGTACGCTCCTGGCTCGCAGGGGACCAGCCCGGGAGTGCTTGCCACCACACTGACTATGAGGGCGACTGTGACGAAGACCAACATTACAGCCGTCCTCTGGGCAAGATTGCGAGCCATCTCCGCCAAGCGATCTGCTTCGGTGATGGACAGATCCTTGGGGCCGAACTCAGGGAGTCCTCGTCCGAGTCGGAAGAGGATTGCAGCACCGAAAATTGAGAGCACCGGGACGAGCTTCGCCGATAGCTGGAGCCATGTTGTGGTGGGCAACCATATCCATGCCGCGACTCCGAGCGCGGTTGGTATACCGGCCTGCCACAACCAAGACATTGTCGAAGCGCCTCTTCACTCGTTAATCGGGCGGAATCCGCCCCTCTTCCAGGAACCTGTCATGCACGCTCAACAGTTTCTCCTGAACATCGACCCAATCAAAGAGGTTCCCGTTCGGGTGGACCAGCCCTAGTCTGACTGGCATGTGCAGGCGCGCATCCTCTCCGCGTAAGTTGCCGTTGCGGCCTTTGACCAACACTTCGCCGTCGTCGAGGTTCCTCGCCGCGACCGCGACCGAGGCGAGAGCCTCCCGCGACACCTCCCGACGCGTCGTGACATAGCCGACTTGGACGGTCACCTTCAATGCTGCGCCTTCTGGCACCCGGCCCATGATTCGGTCGGCCTCCAAGGTTCCGAATGCCGCATTGAGACAACGTGACGCAAGTTCGCTTCCCGCAACGCGCTCCTCAAGCGTCCTTCGTACGTCAACATCCCGCACAACAGTGCGCTGCTCGTCCCCGCTCTCCGGTGGGTCAATCGTCTCTGGGACCAGCCCGCCGACTTCGATGGCCGTAACCTCCCCGACTCCCGACACGTCGCCCGTAGCGAATTCGGCTTGGAGGACGACCTGTTCCGAGTCGGTGAGGGTACCGGTTTGTCGCAGCAGCCAACTGAGGTACGACTCAATTGCTCTCGTGCGCACGCTGCTGTGCTGAACCACATAGCAGTGATCTCCGACCAGCAGCCAGAATGCCATGCCGTGAAGGAAGTTCTCGCCTTGGCGCGGTGGCAGGTCGTTGACATCTACTTCGTGGCGTCCTTGTTGACCCGTTGCGATCACAGCCTGCATCTGGTTGTCTGTGAAGGCGCACAGGTTGCCGAAGGTGGTGTCGAGGCCGATGTCGTGATTGTTCACGAAATGGCTGACATGCGGGTCACCGGTCGCCCGATGTACGCGATCTTCCCAGTTCATGAAGCGCGGCTCTGCCAGCGCGGAGCCGACAGCTTCTGCGAGTGGTTCGCCTCCTAGGGTCGCATGTATGCGCGATAGTCGTCGGTAATGGACCGTCACGCCTCGCGTTGGCATCAAGACCACCCAGATTCCCATTGGACTCGACCGAACAGTAACACGACCTAGCTTGACCTAGTAGATCGGGGTGTAGGCGTAGGGGGGTACTGACGGGACATGGTGCGTGCCGTGAACTGCGCCATCGCTACCACGACGGTTCCAGCGCGCGAGGAGGCGGGCTTGGTTCAGATACGTACAGCGCACCGGTACGGGTGGAGCGGTGGCCCATGGCGCCACAGTTGGTCTGCTACTCGGTGGCGGTGACGTTAGCCCCTCGGAAGACCTTGGCACGGTGCCAAGGTAGGTAGTCCTCGTGCATTGAGTCGAGACCGTCGACCTTGAGCCAGCCGTCCAACCCAAGAGTCGAGTAGGTGTCGGGAGGAAGGCTGGTCGAGCAGAGCACGGATCCGCTCTCGGCGATGGTGATGAGCCCGGTATCGAACAGCGCATCGACGTGCGGGGCCAGTAAGAGGCCGTTAAAAACATCAAGGCGCTCGCCATCAGTGGCGCAGTCCGCCCAAGGCTTGATGTGGCTGGCCCGAAGGAGTTCGGGCACGTCGAGCCCAGTGATGGCGCAACGTCCGTCCCAAAACTCTAGCAAGCCGCGGCGGAAGATGTCTTGGCCGACTCGCTGGACCACCAAACGTTCGGCCTCGGTCGTGCGAGGCAGGTTCGCGGTTTGTTGGTTGAAGGCATCGAGCAACGCGTGCGGCAGCGTCCGGGCGAGCTGGAAGGCGCGGCGCAGCAGGCGGTGCAGCGATGCGATGTCAACCAGGCGATAGGCACCTACGGCGGCGGCCGGGAGCGTACTGGACCACGCCTCGCCGTGGCCGTCCAATGCGCTGAGGACGTCAGTTCTGGATGCCGCCGCGACGAATCGCGGCTCGACGGTAGCGGAGAGCCAGATGCGCATCTTGGTCTGGCTGCTGCCGAAGACGAGCCAGTCGTTCTCGCGGCCCAGACCGAGGTCGAAGCCATTATCGGTGGCTGCCTTCGACAGGCGCGCAATGTTGACTGCGGCGATAGTCAAAGGCGTTGCCCGAGCTCTTTGCGAAGCCAGGCAACCCGGATGCTCACATGGGCTGGTCGCGGGTTCTGGTCCAGGATCTCGTCAGCCCGGGCGGCGCGGTCCTGTCGCGACGCGGTTCGGCCCGCGAACGCGCGACCGAGCCGGGCCCGCTCTTGATCCAAGGCCGCCCTGCGTGCCGCCGTCAACGTTGGGTGATTGAGGTTCAGGATGGCGGGCCGGTCGCCAGTGCCGTTGATGGCGAGTTCGAGAGCGTGGCGAATCACATCGCTCGCGGGCGCGTTGTCGTGCAGACGCATCTCGCCGCGGGCGTTGTAGCCGACCAATCGTTCGTAGGCCAACTCGGTCGGCCAAGGGAGTTCTGGTCCGTCGATGCCGAGCCACCGATCACCCTTGGCGGCGTCGCAGGTGTCTGCCGTGGGGCATGAGAGGTAGAGGTTCGCCCAGTGGAGGGCGAATTCGGACGCCCTGTTCAAAGGCCGCCAGTGCTCAACGTGCGGCGTCTTGTCCTCGGACAGCCGCCGCTCGCAGTAGACGCACAACGAGCGCTGCTCGGCGTACATGGGTTCTCGGAGCTTGGCCTTGTCAAGCTGATCGAACTGTGTGCGGGCGGAGACGTTGCCTGCGGGCAGGATCGCCAGGAAGTCCCGCTCGGCGTCCACTAACCGACGCGGCGTCTGCCCACGGGGACTCACGTTCAAGGGCGGAAAGCTCTTCTTCACCCCTCGCACCTAATCCTCCGAGAGTTCGTCGTCTAGGAAGCCTTGGGCACGGATGAGCTCCGGATCGTCGTCACCCCATCGACGGCGGAGCCTTTCGAGTAGCCGAGTAGCAGCATTTCGGTCACCGCCATCAACCGCGTCATACAGGTCCCGCAGCATATCGTTGCCAGCTTCGTCGCGGTCGTCGGTGTGCATGTGGTCGCGCAGGATCGCGTTGGTGTCGCGGCCCCAAACGTGAACGTCGTGTTCCCGCAATTCCCCGTTGACCAGCCACCGCACTTGGCGGTTCTCCACGCTGCTGAGTACCTGGGGCGAGTGCGTGGTGACGACGAGCTGCAACCTCGGGAAAACGCGACGTAGCCCTGGGAGAGCCACGCGTTGCCAGCGCGGGTGGAGGTGCAGGTCCAACTCGTCGATGAGGATTACTCCTTCAACTCGATCCGCTGCCTTGCCCGCGTCGAATTGGTTCAGCATGACGGCGCGCCGGGCAATGTCGGCGACCAGAGTCATGTAGACGTGGTAGCCGTCCGAGAGCTCGGACCAAGGGGCGACGTGCCCGTCTTTGAAGCGGACCGCCGGTCCTTGCTCCACCGGGTCGTACCAAGCGCCGGTGACTCTTGGAGTGGCCCGGGCCACTGCCTCCATCACGGTCGTGTGCAGGAAGCGTTCCGGTTCGCCCTGCTCCCTGCGGGCAAGGTCGCCGAGCATTTCGTCCTGGAGCCACTGAAGTAGAGGGGCCTCATCGAGGCTTGGGTCCAGCGCAGATTCGTAGGCTTCCCAACGGTCTCCGGTGCGAACGACCTTCCTCCGGCCAGGATGCTGGCGGCCGAGACGATCAACGCCATACCAGGCGAATAGGGGCCACGGCCCTCCAGGCACTCGGGTCCGCTCCAACGCATCTTGGATGGACTTGCGCTTGTTCGATACGCGTTGAGTCCGGGGGTCAGCAATCGTGGACCATGTCGGTAGTTCTTCATCGCCCACTTGGGCAGTCCAAGTGATCTCGCATTTGCCGACCGGTTCTCGTCGCGCGGTTTCACCCAGCGTGCGCATTCGAGGATCACGGTGACGGTCGAGCTTGAGGTCTTGCGACGTACCCACCTGGAAGGCGGCTAGGCCCATGGCCAGCGCGGTGAGCAGGGCGGTCTTGCCGCCGCCGTTCTCGGCGAAGAGCACCGTAGTGTCCGCTTCGAGCGAAAGCGTCAATGTCTCGAAGCAGCGATAGTTCTCGACACGAAGCTCGCGGAACTGAAGTCGGCTCATGCCGCCCTCCTCGGCGGGCCAAGCGGCGACTCGTAGGCTACACCCCTCTTGGCTGCAGCGGCGAGCGCGTCGTAGGTCTGAAGGACTAGGTACTCGGTCCGGTACTCACCGTGCTCGCGTTGCTCTGTTCGCTTGAGCGCGGGGAAGGTGTCGAGGATATGGGCGGTGTCGCCTCGCGAGAGGCCGTACAAATGGCAGAAGGCGGCGTCTATCTCGCAACGGATTAGATGGCGACGCTCGGCATCCCATAGGAACGGTGCGCCATCGTCACCGCAATCCTCGGCGAATGCCTTCATGTTCCATGCCGTATAAGTGAGTTCCAGCACGCGTGGCAGGAACCAGTCCTGAACTCTAACCGAGCGTGCCCAAGGCGCGCGGCGTACGTATTCCTCAGGACTGAGCCCAGGAAGCTGTCGCATCGTGAAGTATTTCAGACTGACGCCACCAACCTTCTGCCTGGCACAATAGTCGAACGGAATGCTAGACAGGTTCGCGTAAAGGCTGGCCACGAGGCGGGCATTGATGGACGGCATCATCAGCAGGAACTTGTCGTTTACGGCAGCTCGAGGAACGATGCAAGCGATGACTGTCCTGATGTCGCTAGCGCGTGCAATGTCCCTCCATCCAAGCATCCAACGCCGGTCCCAAGTGCCCTCCAACTTGGCTGCCACCATGTCTTCGGCGACCCAGTACCTTGGCAATGTCGTCCGCCCCGGGTCGGCATGCGCAACATGGTCAAGTTCCGGGAGCTTTCCTCGGTTCGCTTGGGAATCGCTCTGTCCATCGTAAGTCCCGAAGCGATGATCGAACTGGTGGACCATCTTCGCCTCGTACAACGGCAACAGGATCTTCCCATCCTTCTCAAACCGGTCTCCGTCCAAGGTCCATCCATCCGCTTCCAAGTCGTTCCTCGTGCGGAAGAGGCCGGAGTCATTAGCCATGTGAAACATGCTCAGAAACCGGAGTCCCCATGGATTGCCGTCCGGGTCGTCCTCGCGCCACAAGACTCCCCCTCGACGGTACATCGTCAAGTTGATGTTGGCGTCGCGATGTGACCTGAAAGTGGGGCAGGTCCGCGTGTTCGGGTTTAGCGTGACAAAGTCGCTGGGGGTCAATGCGAAGTGCCGCCACGGGTCTTCGAGATCGGTTGCACGGCGCGCATAGAACACGAGATCGGCTTGACGGGACTCCCGGATTGTCAGGAGAAGGAAGCGGTATCTGTGGTGGAGGCCCTTGAAGACGAGGCTTTCGTTTTCAAAGTGATGGACGCTGGCAAGCGCGTGACGGGTCAGAACGGCTTGGAAGTAGTGCTTGGTGGTGTCGTCAGTGACGATTCCACTCGGTACGATGAAGCCTGCGCACCCCCCGTGGGCCAGCACGGCCCAATTGTGCTCCGCGAACAACGCATAGGTGTTCACGTCGCCCCTGCCACACAGCGGATAGCGTTTGGACTGCCGAACGAAGTGGCTCTGTCCTTGCGCGATCCGCGATTCGCTCCGCCATTCCATCCATAGCGCCGGGTCCGTGACCGGCAGCGCGGCAATCAGCCTCTTGCGCGCTGCAGCGTTCCGTGCACCGGCGATCGACGGATCGCGCTTAGCGAAGAACTCCTGTTCTTGCAGCTTGACGCGCTCCCACGGCGGGTTGCCGAGCACCACGTCGAAACCGCCTCGCTCGAAGACATGCGGGAACGCTAGCTCCCAATGGAAGAACCCGTAGTCAGCCGCAATGCGACGTGTCGTGGCAACGAGTCTCTTCGGTGCCGGTCCCTCCCGTTCCCGAAGCGCACGCCAGGTGGCCGTGGTTGGTGCGGCCTCGAAGTCGGCACCTACTTCGGCCTTGGGCCACAGGAACGCAGCGCACCACGCGTCCGCCACCAGCTTCTCGTGCTCGTAGGTCGCCGATGCCAAGAGCGCACTCCACCGCCGCTCCTTGTCCGCCAAGGAAACGACATCCGTATCCGGGGCTTGCTCGACCGTGCGGATGTCTTCGCTCAGTGTGTCGTCGCCCTCACCGCGCTCGAACGGAAGCCTGGGCTCCCCGGAGATGTCATCCTTGTTGCGCCTTCTGAGCGCCCGGACGACCTTGTTGTCGTCGCCCTCGAGTGCGACCCACGCGGCGTCAGGTACCCGGTCGCCCATCAGCTCGGAGTTCGTGCCAATGAGGGCGTTGCCGCGCCGGATGTGGCTCTCCAGGAACGTAAGCGGCAGTCCCGGATCGATCGACTCCATCCACAAACCCACCTTGCAGATTTCCACCGCCAGCGGATTCTGGTCGACACCGTAGATGCAGCGGCGAACGACATCGCGGAGCGCGCTCTGATAGTCGTCCGGAGTGGGCGTGCCTCCGGTTCGGATACGCGCAACCCGGTCGGCAAGTCGACGCGCCGCTGCCAGCAGGAAGTGCCCGGAACCGCAAGCCGGGTCCACGATGGCGAGGTCGAGGAGCGCCTCGACCGCGCTGTCGGGGTTGGCGTCTACGGTTCGGTCGATGACGGGGTCGAGAGCGGTCCCTAGGAGGACTTGAACGAGTTCGTCCGGCGTGTAGTAGCTCCCGGTGGTCTTGCGGGCATGGCCTAGGCTCTCGCCGCCCCCCGCGAATGTGAACGAACGCCCGTTTTCGACGATTTGCGGCACCAGTTCCAGCAATCCTTCGTAGACGTAGCCCAGTTCGTCGGGGCCCATGTCGCGCCAGTTCACGCGAACGAGACCGGACTGATCCCTAAGCCATGCAAGGCAGAAGACCGCCTGGAGAAGGGTACGATTGTCGAGTTTCGCGGTGTCGAGATGGCGACACCGATCCTGCGCGAACAAGCCGGCGAGGGCAGGAATTCCGAGCCTGGGCTCGCCGACGGCGAGGGATCGGAAGACGATCCTCACCATCTCCCAGAGGTCGCCGTGGCGATCATGGGCGCCGCGCCGTACGGCTCGGTCCCGCAAGAGGCGCAAGGCGTAGCCATCGGCGTAGAGGGTACGGGCCGACTCCGTTGCGTCCTTGGCGTGGAGCAGATCCCGCTCTTCAACGGTGAGAACGAAAACGAGCCGATAGACCAGTCGCAGTAGTTCCTCGAAGTAGCCTTCGGTCGACAGTTTGCCGTCGCGTAGCGCGATGTGAAGATCCTTGTTGGCGGCATGGGCGAGGAACCCTTGGCCGAGTATCTCAAGTGCCTGTCGAAAGCCGTCGCTCAGCCTTTCCCGGGCCGGCGTGCCCTCCTGCTGGGCGGTCTCCCGCCAACGTTCGAGCGGGCAAGCTGTGGGGGGGTCTGACGGGCGACCGAAGCGGGTCTCGTGGGCGAGCAGCCACAGCGCGGCGAAGTCCGAATACAGTTCTTCGGCGAAAATCCTGCCGAGATCCGCCTCGATCCAAGCAGGTCGCGTGAGGCTCGCGTTGTCGCGGGCGATGCGCAGGGTCAGCCCGTCCGTCGCCAACCCCCAAAGGGCGTCCGGGCTGGCGTTCAGGAATTCCTGCACTAGCCCGAAGGCAGTCCGTCTACGCCCGTCAACGCCAAAGTCGGAGAGGGGCGCATCCAAACCCGCGCCGATGGGCGCAACGACGATCGGAACCCGTTCGCCAATCGCGAAGAACTGCAGGGGATACTCCGGCGCCCCATCCTCTGCTGACGTTTGCTGAAGTTCCCGGACCAATGACTTGAAGCAGAGCGCGTCGCGCAGAAGGGCCTCAACGAAACGGTCGGCAAGTGCGCGGGCATCGCCCCCTGATGCTCGTCCCGTCTCCATCGCTTGGAAGCAAGCTTGGGCGATACGCCAACTTCGTGAGATCTCGTCGCGTAGTTCCAGCCCAGCGGGGATGCCGTAGTCGGCTGGCGTTTGGCTGTCGGCGCGGAGTTGGGCCACTTTCGCCAACCAGTCCGCCCCCAGCAGTCCACCCTTGATCGAGAGCGCGTCGAACCCGATCCGAGCGTCGGTCTGACCTGGACAAGCCACGTCAGGCGACCTTCGGCAGAAGCACGAACGCCGCGATCACATCAGGACGGGGGATGGCGTGGACGGTTGTGGTGCCGCTCCCGCGGCTAGCTTGGCGGACACGCAGATGGTCGTCGAGCAAGGTACGCGCCCGCTCGGCTGCTAGGGCCTCCATGTCGTCGGTGCGCTCACCTACCAGCCCGAGCGCGCGTTGCACTTCCCGCCGCCGTACATGCGGTGGCGGATCATCGGCAGGCGGCAATGCCAATAGCGAGAGGGCATCCGTACCGGTGATGGGGGTCTTGGCGGCGGGGGCCGACCAGGCGAGGGCCGTCGCCTCTTCGACCATCAGGGTCGTCTCTCGCCGACGCGCGCGGGACACGAGCTGGTGGCGCAGGCGCAGAAGCGCGACCGTCGTGCGGCTTTGCACGTCTGCTGATATCCAGCAGCCGACCCGGCCGAGTACTGAAAGGTCGTCGGCTGCCGCATCGCCGTTGGCGGCGAGGGAGCGTCCGAGCAAGGTGTCCGCGAGAATGGCGATGAGAGGGTGGCTTCGTTGCACCGGACGACACCCGGGTGCTGCCGGATAGACGAAGTCGATGGCGATGGTGTCGGAAATCCCCTCGGCTTGGAGGCGTTCGACCACTTCGGTTGGGAGTGCTCCTGTCGGCACCTTGAATCCGTGTTGGCCCTGCTCAAGGCCGGAACCGAGGCGGGCGAGCGCTCGACTGGCGAATCGTTGCACGGTGTCCCTGTCACCCACGGCAGCCAAGCTCTTGTGCCACTCGGGCAGCACGTCGTCGGGGTTCATGCGCTGCTGGGCGAACACGGTGCGACTCTGTCTTGCCTTCTCGATGGTGTACTGCCAATGCCCCTCGAAAAGATCGAGCTGCCGGCTATCCTCCAACGCGGTGCGTCCCCTCAAGAGCACTGCCTTGAGCAACGCTTGGGTTAGCGACTGGCCTTCGTCCGGCACCGGCACTGGAACGCCGAGTTCTTCGCGAATCTTGGCGGCCTTACGCAGGATGACTCGCAGGACAGCGCCATCCACGGGATTGTTGGCACCGTAGATCAACGTGGTGCGAACGGTCCGGCTCGGCTGGCCGAAACGGTCGACGCGACCCTCGCGCTGCTCGTGTCGGGTAGGGTTCCACGACAGGTCGTAGTGGACGACGGCGTCGAAGTAATCCTGGAGATTGATGCCCTCCGAGAGGCAGTCGGTAGCGACCAGCACTCTGGTGCCTTCGGTGCCGATCTCGACTACGCGTCGCTCGCGCTCTTCCGGAGAGTACTCTCCCGTCACCGTTTGCACCGCAACGTCAGTCAGGGTGTCGCTGAGGTAGTGAGCCACGTAGTGGGCGGTGGCAATGAAGCGGCAGAACACCACGACGTTGAAGCCATCCGCTACCAGTGCCTTCACATGATCCGAGGTCACCTTGAGCTTCGGGTCACCGCTCTGTCCAGACAAGCCTCTTGCCGACTCCATTAGACGTTCGAGTGCGGGATCGTCGCTACCGGCCGGTGGCTCCACGTCGTCCGCAATTAGGGCGACGGCGTTGCCGTCGAAGACGCGATCCTGCATTTCCTCCGGATCCTCTGGGCCGGGATCCTCACCGGCCCGCGTACGCAGTGCCTGCACTGCGGCGGCAGGGCTCGAACCGGTGCAGCGGAGCAGCGCAAGAGTGCTCCAGAAGTTGAGACGCTGGCGCAGATCGTCCCCGCTACCGGTCTCAACGACTCCAGCGCAGTAGTCCAGGACTTCGTTGAAGAATGCCTCCCAGGCGCCGCTAAGTTCGTAGGTCAGCTCCCTGGTCTGCCGTTGGGGAAAGAGCTCTCCTTCGTGCCACTCGGCGATGTCGGGCCGCCGCCTCTGGACGAAATGGTTCGCAAGCCGTTCACGCAGCCTTGAACGCTCCCTGCCTTCTGCGTGGGCCAATGCCTGGAAGTCGGAACCCACTAGGCCGAGCAAACGATAGAACGCATTGTCGTCGCCGCTGTGCGGTGTCGCAGTGAGCATCACGAGGTGGCGCGTGGCCTTGGCCGCCAAGGCTTGGAGTAACTCGTAGCGCTGGTGTCTACCGCGACCGGAAGAAGCGCATGTGTGCGCCTCGTCGACCATTACGAAGTCCGGGCACGCCTGTACGAAGCTGTCGCGGCGCTCGGCAGTCTTGACGTAGTCCAGGCTGACAACCGTGTGCGGGTAAATCGAGAAGATGCTCTCGCCCGGGGGCACGCCCCGCTCCAAGCGTGGCGCACTGCGGGCGGTGACCGGCGTGGCTTGGATGTGGAAACGGATTTCCATTTCGGCAAGCCACTGGTCCACCAAATGTGGCGGGCAGAGCACTGTGGTGCGTTCAATGTCGCCGCGGTCGAGTAGCTCGCGAGCGATGAGCAGGGCCTCGATGGTTTTGCCGACCCCGACATCGTCGGCGATGAGCAGGCGAACCGGGTCGAGCTTTAGGGCCATGAGCAGCGGTACGAGTTGGTAGGCCCGTGGTTCCACCGCGATTTGGCCGAAGCTCCGGAACGGTCCGGCGCCGCGCCGCAGCGAGAGCAGCAGGGCGTCGCGCAGCAGCAGCGCCGAGTCGTGGCCCCCGAGCTGATCGGCGTTCGGCAACGCAAAGTGCGCCTCGCGAACCGGTTCGATCTCCAACGGCAGGTGGATCAGCGTCCGATCTTCGTCCGACCCCGTGACTGGTCGGACCTGGAGCGTGTCGTCCGAGCTTCCGCCGAGCACGACCCACTCGCGGCCACGGGCGGTGATGAGGCTTCCTGGTGCATAGCTATGGTCCGTCACGGTGCGCATCCTAGCGCGGTTGCGAGCCGCCCGAAGGCATCGCGCCAGTCAGGCGCGTTCTCGAACCGGACCACCTCGAATCCGAGGTCTTCCAGCGGCCCCACGGCCGGAAGATCGGCATCTTCGATGATCGCCGCGACATAGTGTCGCCGCCACACGGGGCGAACGGTCCGGTCGGCGACGAATAAAGGCTCTTGGTCGGACTCGGGAATCCCACGTCGGCTCGCCTCGGCCCACCACCTTTCTGCCAGGGTATCTTCGCCAACCGCCTCGCCGGATTTGCCGGGTGGGTCATTCTCTTGGAGAACCGTGCGACCGTTTGCCAAGCGCAGCAGTAGTGTGCGGGCGTCCTCGTCGCGGCGATCGAGGAGCTCGTGATCGGGTTGGTTGTAGTAGGACATCAGGCAGCGGTAGCAGCCCGCGACGCAAGCGGGTCCTTCCTGATCCGCGAGGTCCGAAGGCGAGTCCGGCATCGAGTCAGCGTCGAGGTCCAGGTGCATGATTTGCAGTGCGCTGCGTGCCACTTCGGCCATGGCATTCTCATGGCTGACGAGACGGGTGAGGACGCCGGCACCCCCCTCCGTGGCCTCGTAGAGCAGAAAGCCCCGGCGGGCGTCGCGGGTGGGCATGGGTTCGGCGAGGACTTCGCTTTCCTCTAGTTGGAACACCGCCTCGATGCCCCGCAGGATCGCATGTTGCACGGTGGCGTGGGCGACGTCGGAGAGCGACTCGTCAACGGGTTGAAAGAGCAGCGCGTTCTTGCGGTCCTGAACGCTGGGGACGATCCGCTGGCGCGGTGTCGCCGTGGGATCCTGCGTATTCTCGTCGTCTTCGTCCTCGTTCTTCGCCCAGTAGCCGGAGACGGGGTCGATGCTAAAGCCGAGCACCGTCTTGTTGGCCCTGCGGCGCAACCCCTTGTTCAGCCGCGTGATGGTTGCGCCGGGACCATAGGCCAGCCTCACGGCCTGCCCTTCAAGGTCGCTGACCCATGCGAAACGCACATCCATCGCTTGCTCGCGTGTGGCCCACTCGAAGGTGGTTTGAAGGTCGAAGCCCTGGCGCTGGCGTTCCTCGTCGTTCGCTGTGATCTGCACTGCGGGATATGTTGCGACGTTCTCGATGCGGTAGGTATTCCGTACAACCTCGGCGGTTCCGAGCGATTCACCGCAGGCGTGGCACATCGACACCTCGTCGTTGAAATGACCGGCACCGCAGCTCGCGCAGATTCGCACCGCCTTGGTGGGCAGTTGCGTGTCCGTTGTTGCTGATTCGTGGTGACCTAGGGATAGCATGGCTCGCACCACCCGATGGGCACGCCCCTCGTGGTAGACGAGGCTGCGCGGTCCAAACTCCGAGAGCGCCAGAAACCGCGGACGCTGCAGATAGGTCTGTCGCCCGCGCCCGTCTCGACTCGCTGGCACATAGGCGAGCAGCGGCAGCCGCGGGAAGTTGTAGCCCGGCAGGAAGCCCTCGGTGGCGAGATAGCGGTAGGTATAGAAGTCACTCGACAAGGCGCTCGTCCCGCGCTGCAACAGGTTGATCTGGTCGACTGCCTGGGCGTGCCGCGTTTGCGCGGCCCGCTTATCTCGGTAGGACGCGGAGTAGTCGTCCATGGTCTTTCGGGCGGCGTCTCGCTGCTCCTCGGCGGCGGCGAACAGATCCCGCCAGCGATCGAACGCCCGGTCGAAGCGCCGTGCTGCATCCGCGACGATGGCATTCGAGTAAGTCTCTCGACCGGTGTACCACGGCGCTGCCTCTGGGCCGAGTTCGTCCGCCACAAGGTCGAGAACGCGCTCAATCCGTTGCTGAGCGGCTTCCGCAACCCGCGTTTCACGGACCGCCGCCTCGACATCCTGATCGAGAGGGCGGCTTCGATCCGGCAGGATCAGCAGTTCCGCTATGCACGGGTCCAAGGGCTGGTTGACGCACGATAGCCAGACCGCCTGGAGGTGGCTGTCGATAAGGTCTCGGTTGGCCAGTTCGAGAACGGGCGCCCGGACCTCCCCGTAGACCATCGCCTTGGGATCCTTGAAGAAATACTGGTCGTGCGGGCTCTGCGAAGAAGCGTACGTCACGACCAGCGCGGCTTGGCCGCTGCGTCCCGCTCGGCCACCGCGCTGGGCATAGTTGGCGGGCGTCGGCGGCACGTTGCGCATGTGAACCACGTTCAACTCGGCGATGTCGACGCCGAGTTCCATCGTCGGCGAACAGAAGAGAACTGGCAGGAATCGGTTGGCCTCGTCGGCCTCTCGGATTTCCTGTTCGGCTTGGTCGAGCTCGTTGCGCTCGCGTTCGCCGTAACGGAAGCGTTTCTCGCGGATCTTTCGATTGAGCGGATCGACCTGCGCGGTGTGTTCGCGCGCCTCGAAGCCGAACAAGGGATGCGTCGGCGCGCGCAGCATGGTCGCCAGATTCCCGTAGAGGTCCCGGAAAAACGCGTTCTGGCTGGAACCGCTCGCATCCGTCTCCGCGTCACCGAGTCGGAACACCACGCACGCGTCGTTCAATCGCCAGCCTTGCTGATCAAAAGGCGTGCTCTCTTCGGATACGAGGCCGTGGACAGCGCCGGCGCGGAGCAGGTTCTCGATGAGTTGGTCGAGATCCTTCGACGGCAGGTCGCGGATGGACGTGTCCCCGCCCCAAAGCGAGGTTGAGCGCAATGTTCGACCGAGGGCACTTCTGGATCCTCCGCGAACGATCAGGTCCATGTCGCGCAGCGTGCTGCGTCGGCGAGTGGGTGCCGCGACCATCAGCCAGCGCGCGCCTGCTGGTTGCTCAAACACGCCGAAGCCCCAAGGAGCCCGGAGCCGGCTGTGTGACTTGCTGACCAGTTGTTCGAGCACGGTGATGTCGAGAACCTGACTGCGGATGGCCATCCATTTGCGCATGTGGTCCAGCAGGTGGCGATAGACCGCACGCCGGACGTCGCGACCAGCCTGCCGCAACAGGTCGTGCGATTCCCGAAACAGATCATCATCAGCGGCAAGCTCGTCGATGCCAAGGTAGTCCACGCGCACCATGCCGAGTTGCTCGAGGTTCGGATTGGTGTAACGCCAACCACGGCGTTGGTCGAACCAGGTGCGGTAGGCGAGCACCTGTCGAAGCGTGGCCTCGGCGTCCTGCAAGTTGAAGCCGCGCAAGGTTGGTTCGAGCAGCCACTCAGCGCGGATTTGCTGGTCGGTGCGGTCGAAGCCGAGCCCCTGTTGTTGCGCCACGCCTAGTTGGTCGCTACGCAGCCCTTCCACGCCTGCGTCCTGCAATGCGCTTAGGAAACCGGCGCGAACGACGCTCACGAACAGGAAGTCGTTGAAGTGACCGGCTTGGAGCGCGGCATCCTGGCGGTTGTCGGTGAAGCCGAGGAGCTTGCGCGTATAGCGATCGAGCGACGAGTCCCCCCCATGCATCCATCGCAGTGCGCTGGCGACCAGTACGGTTGTCGCGGAACTGCGACCTTCCGCAGAGAGCGAGGCGAGACGGGTGCGATCACGCGATGCACCGCCCTGGGTGTTCCGGCAGCGCAAGCAGAATCGGAACTTGCCTGGCAGGAACCAGACCGCCATCCCTGCACCGACGCGGCCATCGGGCGCGACGAGATAGCGGCGCGGGCGTGCATCGCGGTAGTACCTGTTTAGCCGAGGGCGTCCACGGGCGTCGAAGTCCTGCCAGCTCTCGGGGTATTCGTCGTCGCGGTCCGCGAACGTGAAGTCGGGATCGTCGACCGGGTGCGGGGTTACGAAGCCGAATTCTTCCGCAGGTGGCCCGTCAGCCGCTGCAGCCATGGATTCGTCCCGCGTTGGCGGCGCATCGTCGATGTCCCGGGCGCGGAATGTCGTTCCGGTCTCCGCATCCTGCACCAACCGCACGGGATGGTATTCGTGACCGCACTCGCGGCAGAAATGTGCAGGATAGAGGCGCGTGTCCGCGTGTCCGGGGAGGAACTGCTGGCCGTCGACGGTAACGGTGCGTTCGCCCGGTGGCTCAAAGGTCGAGAGTAGATGCCCAGCGCCGGAGACGAACTGATGGAGCTTGAACGCAAAGAAGCTGTGCCCGCTGGCGTCGGGTCGAGAGGTCCGAACCTGCTCGGGCAGGCTCGATACGAGGAGGAAGTTTCGCAACACGTCGCGGCAGTCAGCGGTCGGTCGTCCCGAATCGGCCGATAGCTGGTCCACCGCTTCGGTCACCGTTTTCGGCTTCGCGCGGATCCAACGCTGGTCGTCCGCGGAGAAGGAGATGCCGAGACGCGTCTCCACCCACACCGCGAGCGGGTCCTCTTGGAGCGCCGCATTGGAGACGTGCGGCGGCGGACCGCCGCGCTCGATTGCCTCCCCGAGTACGGGGGCGACGGAGTCCGCAGTCTCCGCCGGGTCCGTGATCCGCTCTAGGGTCTCGGCAATGACGCAGTTCTCTTCGATCACACACCCGAACAATTTTGACGTGACGTCTGCGACGATGCGGTTCTTGTGCTCAAGCGACCCTTCGCTCGCCATCGTGGCCGAGGTGCCAATGCACAGGAGATTCTCGGGCTGGAGCCGTTCGCGGACGCGGCGGACGAGCAGGGCCACATCCGCGCCTTGGCGACCTCGGTACGTGTGCAATTCGTCGAGGACGAGGAAGCCAAGGCCGTTGCAGTTGGCGATGACCCGGCGGTCAGTCTTTTCCTGCCGGGTCATGAGGAGCTCGAGCATCATGAAATTGGTCAGGAGGATGTCCGGCGGGTTTTCGGCAATCCGCTCCCGCTCGTCCGAGTCTTCCTGCCCCGTGTAACGGGCAAAGGTGACCGGGCGGTCTCCCGGAACCTGGTCGATGAACTTACCGAGTTCCTCCATCTGGGAGTTCGCGAGTGCGTTCATCGGATAGACGACGATGGCGCTCGTGCTGGGCGCAGCATCGCGCCGGCGGGCGTTCAGCACATGGCTCACGATCGGGATGAAGAAGCAAAGCGACTTGCCAGAGCCGGTACCGGTCGTCACTACGAAGCTCTCGCCCGCGGCGGCCAGCGCGATGGCCTCTTCCTGATGCTTGTATAACGAGAGAGGACCTTCCTTGTCGCGGAAGATCGTCTCGCAGCCGGGAGCCAGGACGCCGCCTGCGACAAGCTCGCCGATGTCGGTTGTGCGCTTGTAGTTGGGGTTGATCTGGATCAAGGGCTCCGGCCAGTAGCGATCCTGATCGTAGATGGCATCGACTTGCTCGCGGATGTCCGCAGCATGAATTGTCGTGAACGACGTTGCGAAGCGCTTGTATTCGTCGACCACGCTGTCGCGAAGGGCGAAAACGTCGAGCGCTTGCGCTGTACCCGCGTCTGTAGCGGAACGCGGTGTGTCCTTGCGGGTCATCGCTTCCTTTGCGTCCATTGGCTCAACACGAAAACACCACTGGCAGGCAGGAAGACAGCGGAGAGTCTCAGGAGTCGGTCCGCGAACTCAACCAAGACCCTCCAATGTCTCCGAACCGACACTGATGTGATGCGTACTCGGTATTTTGCACCGTTGTAGGGGTTGGCGGGAGTGCCTAACGGAGCAGGCCCTCGAAGTACTCGATCGAAGAGGGCGCATCCCAGAGTGCGCTGCCCACGTGGGCGAACACGACGCGACGCGTCTCGTCGAGCACGAAGGTCGACGGGATCCCGGAACTCTGGAACACCGGCGGAACCCGCTCGGCGGTGTAGATCGGTACCCGCCAACCCTTGTCCTCCAAGAACGGCGCCACCGTCTCGACGGGTTCGTCGGACACGATGAGGAACGCGATGTCCTCCCCAACAAGCTCCCGGACAAGATTCTCGATGCTAGGCATCTCCTCGATGCAGGGGGCACACCAGGTCGCCCAGCGATTGACGAACACAACCTTCTGCGGGATGTCCGCGAGATCCGTCTCGTTGCCGCCGAGATCCTGCAATCGCCATGTCATCGCCGTATCGACGCCGGTCGGGAACGGCGGTGGCTGAGGACTACCTGCGGCAATGGAGAATGATGTCCGTCCCGATCCGATTGCCTGGTTCTGGATCCACACGGCAACGAGCACCAGCACGACGACGCCGAAGCCCGCAAGCGCCACCCCGGCAAGCATGCCCACGTAGAAGTTCTTGTTGAAGAAGCTCACAGGTTGCCTCCGTCAATCTCAGTCGCCGCGGTCACGATCGATCTTCAATGCCGCTGCGACGGGTGCCACGCACCGGGGTTCCTTGTTGCGCGGGTCGCCCACATAAGCCGAAACCGGCACCACATCGAGGTCGATGGGAATGTGCGGGTTGAACAGTGGACGCAGGTCGGAAATGGCCACGTCCCGGGACATCCACCGGTGCGCCCCGGCCCTTGAGAGCATCACGGGCTGCCGGTCGTGCAGGAACTCAAGCTTCGCGTTCACCGCCGTCGTGACGATGGAGAAACTCGTGATCTCCTGCATGCGGTCCCGGCTCCGCCAGCGGTCCCAGGGGGGGGGGGGGGGGGGGGGGGGGGGGGGGGGGGGGGGGGGGGGGGGGG
>JAPPKV010000130.1:0-7505 GCA_028819775.1 Gammaproteobacteria bacterium
CAAGCCCATCGGCTGCTACCCCAACCGACTCAACAAGGTTCCCGAAGGCTGGACCCTAGACAACGAGATCACCACGGGGCTGCGCAGCGACCTCCCGCGGCACTTGTACGTGGCGGCGATGCTGCGCAGCATCGAGGCTGGCGCGACCTTGGTCGGCGGCTGCTGCGGCATCGGCCCGTCGGACATCCGCGCCTTGGCGCAACGGCTAGGGTAGGCGTCCGACCCCAAAGTGGCGATCACGCGTTGCCGTCGGCGCTGCCGTGGCCGCGTTGCTTGTGGCGTGCGGGGAATGTTCCTCATGTCTGGCCGGGACGGGACAACGCCGCCAGACCGCTTCGCCCGCGCCCGCAAGGGCGCGCTCTCGCCGTCTGGCCCCAGCCCCCACCGCCCCAGGACTCCGCGCCGTCAACGGCGCTGGCGCGCCGTTTCTGTGGCGCAGACTCCTCGGTCCGTCCCCTACGGACTCTCAGGCTCGTAGAGGCGACTCTTGTGGTCGCCCGTGAGCAGTTAGACGTCTAGCCCGCCAAGGTGGCTGCGAGTGCGTCGTCCAGTTCCACCGCCCGTTTGTGGGCGGGACGGGCGTGCGTTCGCGCCACGTAGTCCGAGATGGTCGGCCGGTCCTTGATCGCGCCGAACTCCATACCCCACCCTAGTTGCGCGGCCACGTAGACGTCGGCAGCAGTGAATGCCTCTCCCGCAATGTGGGGTGACTTCGCCAGTTGCCACTCCAGCGTATCCAAGGTCGCGGCGAAGGTCCGATAGCCCACCATGCCTTCCTGTTCGGGCGCGATCTCGACGCCCAGGCCGTGGTTGATGGCCGCCGGTTCCAGGCAACCGGCACCAAACAGTAGCCAGCGGTAGTAGGAACCTCGCTCGGCGGGCGGCGGTGCCAGGCCCTTGTCCGGAAACACGTCGGCGAGGTAGGCGCAGATGGCGGCGCACTCGGTGACGACGACGCCGTCGTGGACGATCACCGGCACCTTGCCCATGGGGTTCAAGTCGAGGAACGCCGGGTCGGTGATCTTCTTGCCGAGTTGCATCACCACGGTGTCGTACTGCGCGCCCGCTTCCTCGAGCATCCAGCGCGCAACACGGCCGCGGGACCTCGGGTGGGTGTAGAAGGTCAGGGAGTTGGTCATCTCTTGCTCCAGTGTCCGGAATGCATAACCTAAAGCACATCGAAGATGTGACTGTATTTCAGAACCAGTTCGCGACCGGGTTTGCCGAGCCCGTTTCTGGCATCGATCTCGTTGTAGACCATGTACAGACCCGCGTTCGCGGAGCGTAGCCAGGAAAATCGGACGTTTGCGGCGAACACGTCGTCGGCGTCGTTGTACTGGATCAGTGCGCGCAGGCCGATCTTCGGCGTAAACGAATAGGAGAAACCTGCGCGGGCCAGGTTGACGGTAAACGACCCCTCCTCGCTTCCTAGATCGATGGTGTTGTGGTCCCAACCGGCCCAGACGGAGAGGGTTTCGTCCCTTCGATAGTTGAGGTAGGGCGATATGGCGTGCCGCTTGCCGTTGTAGAACCCGCCCGCGGTCATGTGCGCACCCCCGCTCCAGGTCTTGTTGGGGGCCGAATTGATGCCCATCTCGAAGTTTCGGGTCTCGTAGTCCCCCGCCGGAACGATCTCGCCAGCGATGGTGAACGGATGCTTGACGCCCTCGTGGGAGAAGTTCACCGCCGGCCACACGTCCGCGGCGCTTTTCCACACCCACCAGCTCTCGAGGTGGAGGTTTCCGCTCTCGTAATAACCGTCGAAATCCCAGGATCCGTTGTACGAAACAAGGGGTCGCCACTCGCGCAACGTCTCCTTGTCGACGAATTTCCTCATGGCGAAAACGGCGGTGCCGCGGTAGTCGCGTCGGCCCACGAAACCCACGGCGGGGTCGAAGCCGGCGCCGACCTCGGTATAGCTTCCATCAAGGTTCCACTCGGTCGAATTGTAGGCGCCGTAGAACGAAACGACGTGGTCGTCGCCCTCGACTCCGGGGGTTCGAGTTCGCGCGGCGATGGCGCGCAGTTGGCCGTTTGGTCCAAGCCCTAAGCTGCCGTCAATACCGTACGTCTGTCTGCTGGACCCGTGGTCGCGCCGGTCAGTGGCGATGAACCCCACGGAGGATCGGTTGCTTAGATCCCGGCTCAGCCGCGCCACCGTGAAGTCGTTGGAGCCCGCTGCATTGGCGGCCTCCGCTCGCATGTGCAGGAGACCGAGATTGGTGGCGTTGCCGACCTTCCCCGATACGCGCACGCCGGCCTCGATGGGTAGCCGACGACCGTCCGGGGCGATGCCGATGCGCCGTGAGTGGAACAGTTGCATTCCCGGAAAGCCAACGCCGAAGGCTCCTGCGTTTTCGAGGAAGAAGGGGCGCGTCTCCGGAAAGAACAGGCTGAAACGCCCGAGATTGACCTGTTGGCGATCCGACTCTACCTGCGCGAAGTCCGTGTTGTACGTCAGGTCGAGGGTGAGGCCTGGCGTGATCGAGTACTTCACGTCGAAGCCGAAATCGTCGTCGTATTGGGTGCCGTTCAGATTGCCGCCCCGGTTGACCTGCCCTAGCACGTACGGCGTAACTTCCAGATTGCGGCTCTGCGGCGGTACCTGGATCCCGTCGATCCGTCCGGCTAGCGACAGCCGGAACATGCTGAACTGTCTTGGCACCGGCGACCAATAGGAGATCTCGTTGTTGCGCCGGATCACGCGGGCGAAGTTCACGCGCCAGGACTGCACGTCGCCGGCGCCGTAGCGCAGGGACTGGAAGGGGATCGCGAGCTCGGCGCTCCAGCCCGCCTCATGGGTCCGGGTGCGCACCTCCCAGAGCGTGCTCCAGTTCCAGTCCGCGAACTCCTCCGCGACCTGGCCGTCGTACTCCGCCCCGACCGGATTGGTGCCGAACACCATGCCGGCCAGGCCCGTGCCGAAGGTGTCGAGGACCATCGAGAACGAATCGGACTGGAACCCTTCGTTGGAGACGGTGATGGCCGCGGGGTCCGTCTCGAAGCAGATCACGCCGACATGGAGCGCGTCCTCGGTGAAACCGAAGTAGACCTCGGTGCGCTGGGACGCGGGCGCGCCGTTGTCGGGCTGCAGTTGCCTGAACCCCGTGAACGGCGCGAGTCCGTCCCACGCCGGGTCGTCGGCCACGTTCCCGTCAAGCGTTGGCGCCTCGGATAGCAGTGTCGCCTGACCGCGGGGACGGTCGTCCGGTTCTGCGGCACTTGCGGCAGCTAGGAGAAACGCAATTGTGGCGGATGACGAACGAAGGAACTGCATGGTGTCCATCCAAGGCGGGAACTCGCGACAAAAAGTTCACGTCGCTTTGATGGCAAGACCCACGCGGCATCGGAAAGGATACGGTGGAAGACCTGCCCCAGTGGATCTGCCGCCCTGGTCCGCAACTAAAGGCGCGCGATTATCTGGACGCGGGCTTGGTGAGTCAACAAGAACGACGCTTGTGCGCTCGGTGCGGTGTCATTGGCGCTGGTCGGCGCGCGTCCGGTCTCGTGATTTCTCTTCTCGGTAGGCACCGACGATTGTTCTCCGGGCGCGTATTGGGTCGGCGAGGATGCGAGCGCGGGCTGTTCCCACCTCGGCACCCTCCAACGGGCGAAACCCCTGCGGCAGCGTCTCGGCATTGAACTCCTGCAGAATCCAGTTCAGGAGCCTCGCGAGATCCTCGTCGTCGAGTGGCGATTGGGCGACTTCGGGAACCCGGGCGATGTATTCACGGCCTTTCGGAGTGGACACCAACGAACCCACCGCGCCTCGGAGAGATGGGACGTCGGGTGCCGATCCGGTGCCGTCCGGGCGGTGGCAACCCGAACAGTGGAGCAGGTAGTCGAATCGCGCCGCGGCGTTTGCACGCGAGCCATCGTCGTCGCCCGTGTTCGGTTCGGCTCCGGATACCGCACATGCGAACGCGACCGTGCCGAGCGTCGCTCGGAACATCGTCCGCAAGTTTGGCGAACGCCGGGCGCGCGTCATGGGTGGGCGGCGGATTCCTCGGTCTTCTCGGCCGGTGGCTCGTCCGGGGCATCGCCGATCACCGTGGCCAGGGTGCAGTGGTAGGCGTTGCTGTCGACGCCGAAACACCACAGCACGTTGCTGCTCTTGCTGGGGAAATAGACCGGCTTCGCGCCCTCGGTGCGATGGCAGAAGCAGCGGGGGCAGACCTCCTTGCCGCAGCAGTCGTTGTAGGAGATGAGGTACTGCTTGCCGTCGACGGGGTTGCGGCAGGTGCCGATCCACGTGATCGGCGACGGCTCGGCCCCCGGCGGGCACCTGCTCGGACTACCGCCGCAGCAGGCGCATAGGGCGCCGCCCAGGGCGCAATAGCGCCAGTAGTCGCAGGATTTGGGATCGCCGAACTCGCTTAGGTTCTCTACCCTGTCGCCGTTGGCATCGGTGGTTTCGGTTGTGTCCTCCGCACCGAACGCGCGGGAAACGGGCAGCAGCGGCAACGCGCCGGACCCGGCGAGCAGGGTGCCGACACGGCCGATGAACCCGCGTCGAGATGTGCGCTCGGCGAGGCCCGTGGTGGTGCGTCTCGTTGCCGCATCGAACCACCGTGCAATCGAGGCGCCACGGTCGGTGTTCATCATGAAATCTCCTTCGTCTCCTCGTCTGCGACCTCGTGAACGGCGGCCGAGTGAACGAAGTCCTGCAGGGTGGCCACGCCGCTGCGCCAGGACTCCATCAAGCTCTCGAGATGCTCGCGGGTATTCACCAGCCCGCGTCCGAGCAGCACGCCGTCCGCGCCGATCAACACGGCGAAGGGCAACCGGCTCACTCCGTAGCGGAGGCCAAGTTCCTGCGAGACCACGTACGGAAAGTGCTGAATCCCCACGTCTTCCGAGAATGCCCGGTGCCGAGCCGGGTCGAAGCCGTCGCTGGCGAAAACCAGGCGCAGCCGTTCCTTGGTAGCCAACGACCTCGCGGCAGGAAGCAGCGCCTTGCAGACAGGGCAGGTCGGGGAGATGAACAACACGAGGGCGGTTCGTTCCGACGTAGGGCCGCCGATCCGTTGCCGCGTGCCGTTCAGGTCATCGGCCTCCAGTACCTCGGTGAGTTCGCCGATCTTCGGCCCGGTAGTCGGCGTCAATGCGCCGGCAGGTGCGACGCGCTGGTTTAGTACGCCAACCTGGCGTGCCAGCGCGAGCACGGCGATCGTCAGCACGCCGACGAGCAACCAAAGCACGACGTCGAGCACCAAACCGGCTGTCATTGTAGTGGTTCGCTGAAGACGCGCATGGCCGCTGCATTCTCGAGCAGCGTGCGCGTCGTCAGGTACAGCAGCGCGGCTATCGCGAAGACCGGCGCCGACACGGCGAGATCCTGCCACCGGGGTAGTGCCGCGTCGGTGATGGCGAGGGGCAGCAGCGCGAACCCGGTCAGCACCAGGTTGCGGACGACCAGGATCCAGGAAAGCTGCTCGCCGCCACCGCAGCCGCAGTCGATCCAGGATCGCCCCCGCAGCAGGTTGACGGTGATCGCACCCCCGTATGCAGCCATCAATAGCGCCGTGCCGACACTGGCAATGATGGCTGCGTCGACGCGCCACGGGGCGACCAGCCACAACCCGGCGAGTCCCCCTTCGACCAAAGACACCGCTACCGCTGCCGGTTTGGTCGTGCGCGCCGGTACAAGCCGGTAGTCCGCCAATACGGCCCGGAAATCCTCGAGACCCCGGACCTTGCGCCATGAACCCGTTCCCAGGAGCAGCGCGAACCCGAGGGCGGCGGCCAGCATCGGCGATCCCTCCATTTGGGACTCAGTACCGCAGGAGCGAACCGCCGCGGTTCGTCTGGACGACGCGCGCCCGGATGCCCGTGGCCAGTTCGAAGACATGGACACTGCCGCCGATGGCCGCGAGCAGCAGCGGTTCGTCGCCTTCCACGACCAGCAATCCGGAGGCCGGCGCCTCGAAGGTGATGCGACCGATCCGACGCTGGGTGCCGCGGTCGAGGATCCAGGCTTCGGTGCCGTCCTGATCCTGCGTATCGACGCCGCCCTGGTGCATCAGGACAACGAGCAGGTCGTGTCCTGCATGGAAGGCAGCGGGTTGGCCGCCGCCGGGACGCCAACCCTCATCGTCCTCGCCCAGTATCGACCACGACTCGCCGATGTCGATCTCGCCGTTCTCGACCACCGCCTCCATGGTCAGGCCGGCAAAGCTCAGGAACTGCCAGCCGGCCGGTGTTGGTGCCGGATCGTCGAATAGCGGGTCGTCCTCCACCGAGAAGAAGGATGCGCTGCGCACCCGGGCGGATTCCGCGCCATCCTCGTCGAGCCCGATCCACTGCAACGTCCCGTCTCCGCACATCATCAGGAACCCGCGCTCACCTGTTGGCAACGTCACAGCGCACCCGGGCGTCGAGATCTCCACGACGAAACGCCGGTTCTCCACATCCACCACCGACACCGACTGGGCCGGCGTCATGTTGAAGACCGTAACGAAACGACCGCCGAACAGGACCCCCAGGTAGTGTCGATGCAGGGCCGCGATCTTATTCGGGATGGGGATCTCCCCCACGGGCGCAAGCGTCTCGTGGGCGTAGATGCGCAGGACATCCGTACGCTCGCCGTCGTGCCGTCGGGAGTAGTGGGTCTCCGCCGCGTAGATTTCGCCGCGCTCGGCATGCCGGCGCACGGTGGGCGTCCACGGCGTCAGGGACAGCGTCCCGATCATCTCGCCATCGGCGGCGTCGAAGACGTAGCCCGCCCCAAGCCCAGCTTTTACCACGAACCACGTTGGGGCGGCGGCGCCCAATTCCGTCGTCGAGACGGTTTCGGTCGCCACGCCTGCGCCGGAGGCGGCCGCCGCGAGCAGGCAGGCAAGGAAAGTGACTCCACAGCGGGAACTGGTGTGGCGCATCGAGCAGGACCAAGCCGTACCAATCAATGAGTGTGTCGGGTTGCGTACCGGACGGCAACCGTGCCGTGGTCCGGGCCCGTCGAGTTCAATGGGAGCCGGTATTGTCGACGGCTTCGCAATGCGGGATTTCTCGTTCAGTGGCCAACACCATGAACCGGCCGTCCATCCGCTGGCACGCCGCCAGCACAACCAGCTCCGACCGCACCGTCGGCGTCGAACCGCGCAGCCGCCGCGGCCGTGGAACACCGGCGGTGGCGTCGGCGTGTTCGTGCACCCGAACCCGCCGATTAGGCATGCGTCACGATCAGAGCTGCGACGATGATCCCGACTGAGACTAGGAACAGGATGACGGACGACCACATGCGGAATGCCCCCGCACCTTTGCCCGCCTGTCCCGGTTCCGAACCGCCGTGCGACGCGTCCCCGAAGCCGCCGCCGTCTTCGTTCACTTAGAACTCCCGCCTCGCTTCCCCGTTGCTGGGCGTTGCAAACAGTCGATTCACCTGCGGTTTGTCCTTCTACGCCAACTCCCGCCAATAGTGGCAAGCTACCGACGCCTCGCCCCGCAACGCATCCAGTGTCGGCTTTCTCTGCCTGCAGTCTTCCCGGGCATGGCGACAGCGGGTG
>JAPPKV010000130.1:7605-14723 GCA_028819775.1 Gammaproteobacteria bacterium
ATCCAGTGTCGGCTTTCTCTGCCTGCAGTCTTCCCGGGCATGGCGACAGCGGGTGTGGAAGCGGCAGCCGGTTGGGGGGTCGATAGGGGAGGGCACATCGCCCATGAGGACGATGCGGTCGCGGTCGGCGGTGGGATCGGGTAGCGGAATCGCGGAGATCAACGCCTGGGTGTACGGGTGACGGGGCGACGCGTAGATGTCGTTCGCGGTGGCGGTCTCGACCACCTCGCCCAGGTACATCACCGCGATGCGGTCGGAGACGTGCTTGACGACCGCGAGGTCGTGGGCGATGAAAATCAGCGCCAGGTTCATCTCGCGCTGCAGGTCGAGCAGCAGGTTGATGATCTGCGACTGGATGGAGACGTCGAGGGCGGAGACCGCCTCGTCGCAGACGATGAGTTTAGGTCTGAGCGCAATCGCGCGGGCGATGCCGATGCGCTGGCGCTGGCCACCGGAAAACTCGTGCGGGAAACGGCTGGCGGCAGCAGGGCTCAGGCCCACCCGTTCGAGTAGCTCGCCGGCCCAGCGACGACGTTCTTGGGTCGTGCCGATACGGTGGATCACGAAGGGTTCCTCGAGGATCTTGCCCACCGTGTGCCGGGCGTTCAGCGACTCGAACGGATCTTGCAGGATGATCTGGATGTCGCGCCGTAGCTGGCGCAACTCCCTGCGGCCCATGGTAGTGATGTCGCGGCCCTCGAAAAGCACTTCGCCAGCGGTGGGTTCGTGCAGGCGGAGCAGCGTCTTGCCCACGGTGCTCTTGCCGCAGCCCGACTCGCCGACCAGGCCGACGGTTTCGCCGACATCCAAGTCAAACGACACGTCGTCCACCGCGTGTACGTAGCCGGTCGTGCGCAGGAAGAGGCCACCACGGACGGGGAAGTGCTTGGTGAGGCCGCGGACGCGCAGCATGGGTTCGGCGGCCATCTTCAAGATCCCCAATGCTCGAGAGTCCCGGCTTCGACTTCGCGCCAGCGGTGGCAGGCAACCCGATGGCCGGGCGAAGCGGCAACCAGTTCCGGTGCTTCGCGGCTGCAGAGATCCTTGACGTAGGGGCAGCGGTTGGCGAAGCGACATCCGCTCGGCAATTCCTCGATGCTCGGGACGACGCCGGGAATCGTGGTCAACATGGTCTTCGGCGTGTCCTCGAGACGAGGGATCGAGGCCAGGAGGCCGCGCGTATAGGGATGCACCGGGTGCGCGAAGAGCGGTTCGATTCCCGCCTGTTCGGCCATGCGTCCCGCGTACATCACAACGACCCGCGAGCAGAGTTCGGCGATGACGCCGAGGTCGTGGGTGATGAAGATGATCGCCATGCCGGTCTCACGCTGCAGGTCGCGCAGCAGTTCGAGAATCTGTGCCTGGATGGTGACATCGAGGGCCGTGGTGGGCTCGTCGGCGATCAGGATGTCCGGCTTGCTGGCCAGGGCCATGGCGATCATCACGCGCTGGCGCATGCCGCCGGAGAGTTGGTGGGGGTATTCGGACAGACGTTGTTCCGGTGCGGGGATGCCCACCTGCTCGAGCAGGCCGAGGCAGCGTCGATGCACGACGTCGGCGGAAAGCTCGCCTTGGTGCAGCGCATAGGTCTCGGCGAGTTGGCGACCCACCCGGTGTACCGGGTTCAGGGCGGTCATCGGCTCCTGGAAGATCATCGCGATGCGGTTGCCCCGGATGTCCCGCATGCGTTCGGGGGCCAACGACGGCAGGCTCTCGCCCTTGAAGCGGATGTCGCCGCCCTGGATGCGGCCCGCCGGCTTGGGTAGGAGACCCATGATAGAAAGCGCAGTGACGCTCTTGCCGCAACCGGACTCGCCGACGACGCCGAGGGTCTCGCCGGCTTCGACGTCGAAGCTCACCCGGTCGACGACGGTGACGACGTCGCCTTCGGTATCGAACGCGACGGACAGCTGGTCGATCTCGAGGAAGGGCACGACCGCTTACCCCGCAGGGTCGACTCGATAGGTCGTGTTGACGATGGTCGTCGGTCCGAAACTGTGACCGTCGCTCTTCGCCTCGAGGGTGCGTTCCCTCTCGTCGACGTCGATCCAGAACAGTCCGCCACCGGAGAAGCCTCCCGTGTTGGCAAACGGGCTGAACGCGCTGGCGACAGTGCGCGGTGCCACCCATTCGGGGAGCTTGACCCATCGCCATGCACCGGCACGGGTGTAGGGCACGCGGAAGGTTGGTATCACCACACCGGAGTCGTGCACCATCTGTTCCAGGATGCGCGCCAGCCGAACGCGGTCCTCCAGGTTGGTCGAAGCCCGATACTCCATGATCAACTCGTCCATGGCCGGATTGGCGTGGTTCGTCAGGTTGTTGGTCTGCGGCTTGTTGGCGTTGGCCGAGTGGAAGAACTGCCAGTAGCCCGGCGCCAATCCGCCCGCGGCCCAGCCCATCCACGCGATCTGGTGTTTCTTCTCGAGCATCTTCTTGAACGAGCCCGGACCGTCCTTCAGGTCCAGCTCGAGCTCCAGACCCGCTTTGCGCGCCTCTTCCTGCAGCACTACCAGCCGGTCGGTGTGCAGCGGCGTTCCGTAGGTCACCTGGAATGACAGGCGTTCGCCGTCCTCGTTGATTCGAATCCCGTCCCCGCCGCGAGTCTCGAAGCCGGCGGCGTCGAAATACATGTCCGCCCTTTCGAGGTCGAACTCGCGCGGCTGGATGTCGAGGTTGTCGTAGTCGCCGAATCCAATCTGGAACGTCGACAGCCTGTCGTAGTCGTTGCGCAGCACCGTGCTGATGACGCGGTCGAAGTTCATGGAGTGCGCGATGCCGAATCGCACGAGTTCGTCCGAGAGAATCGGGTGGGACATGTTCAGGTACATGCCCGAGGCTTCGGGTTGCTCGTTGTAGAACCAGTACTTGACGATGTAGCCGTTGTCGAACGCCTCGCCCCTCGCCTTGTCGTGCCAGTACTGGGGCAGCACGAGGCCCATGGTATCCAGCTCGCCCTTGAGGAAATACTGGAACGCGACGTTGGGGTCGCGGATGACCCGGACGCGGATCTTGTCCGGGTTGAAGCGGTGCTTGAAGTACTTGAGGTCGTCGCCCCACCAGTCGGCCTTGCGGGTCATTTCGATGTATTTGCCCTTGCGGACCTTGGTGATCTGGTAGGGCCCCGTATTCGGCTCGATCTGCCAGTTGGTGTTCGCCACCCAGTCGTCGTTGAGTACATGGAAGTGCCGTGGCTGGGGGCCGATGCCGTAGTTGGCGTGCATTTCGCCGGCCGGCATGGGATTCGCCCCTTGCACGCCGTAGGTGTGGTCGTCGTAGCGCTTCAGGTCGCGGATGCGGTCTGTGTAGTAGTTGTTGTACCAGGGAGCGACGATTTCCTTCGAGCGCATGAACTGCATCGCGTACACGAAGTCATCCGCGGTAACCGGGACGCCATCCGACCAGCGCGCCTTCGGGTTGATCCTGTAGTAGATGGTTCGCCCATCGGCGCCGAACGCCCAGTGCGTCGCCAAGGCGGGAATTGCCCGGCGGGTATCTGGATGCAGGGCGATGGGGCCGAACTGGTTGGGGCGCAGAAAGCCCGCGAACGAGCCGTTGGAGTCCGGGCCAACACGGCGCAGTGTTAGCGGGAAACCCAAGATGGACGTGCGGAAGGTGCCGCCGCGTTTGGCATCGGGGGAGGCGAACACCGGATCGTCCTCGTTGGTGACCCAGACCAGATCTTCCGGCAGGACGTCGGGTAGCCCGTCGCCCTCCAGGACTTCGATGGGGGGTAACTCGATGGCGGTTTCCGGCAAGGCGTACGGTTCGACAGGGACGCCCAGCGTGAGGTAGATGTTCGTCTCGCTGCCGCACCCCGAGACCAGCACGGCACCGGTCGCGAGCACGGCGATGGTCTTGGCGGGGTGGTTCATGTTTTGCATCTCCTGTCTCGAACGGCTGAATGCTATTGGTAGTAGGCGAACTTCTTGGGGTCGAACGCTTCGCGAACGGCCTCGCCGATGTAGTTGACCATCACGAGTACGATCGAGATGGCGATGGCCACCGAGAGGATGATCCACGGCGCCGTGACGATGTGTTTCTGGCCCTGGGAGAGCATCTCGCCCCAACTCGGCGTCGGCGGGGGAAGGCCGAAGCCCAGGTAGTCGAGCGCGGTCAATAGGAAGATCCCGGTGGCGATCGAGAAGGGAATGAAGCTGACGATCACCGAGATCGTGTTAGGGATCACGTGGCTGCCGATCATGCGCTGATTGGACGCGCCGAGGGCGCGTGCCGCGAGAACGTATTCCCGGGTTTTTTCCTTGTACGTGGACGTGCGCATGTTCCAGGTCATCGCTGTCCACCCGAGGGCTACCATCACGGCCGCCAACGTCCAGAAATTGGGTATCACGATACTGGCCACGATCATGATGACGTAGAGGGTCGGCACCATGTTCCAGATCTCGATGAGGCGTTGGAATGCGAGGTCGAAGACGCCGCCCCAGAAACCCATCGCGCTGCCGATGGCGATGCCGATCAGGTAGTTGCAGAGCAGCAGCAGGGAGGCGAAGGCGAAGGCGATCCGGAACCCGTAGACCAGTCGCGCAAGCACGTCGCGCCCGGTCTCGTCCGTGCCGAGGTAGTGGCCGGTCTCGAACGACGGCGAATAGGGTGGGAAGTATCCCGGCGTCAGGTTGTTTTCCAGCGGACCGTAGCGTACCGGCGGCATCAACACCCAGTTGTCGCCGTCTTGCTCCTCGAACTCGGCATCGAGGTCGCGGTAGTTCGTCTCGTACTCGTAGTCGAGGCCGAAGGTGCTGCCCGGGATGATGTCCCCGTACGTCGGGAAGTAGAGTTCGCCCTCGTAGTAGACCATCAGCGCGCGGCCGTTGACCAGGAGTTCCGCGCCGCACGACAGCACGATCATCGCGCCCAGAACGACGGCGGAATAGTAGCCCCGCTTGATCGACCTGAAGCGTCGCCACTGCTTGACGGTCAGCGGGTTCAACGCGAACGACTGGCGTAGTCGGTCGAGGATCATTGACCGGCGTCTCCGCTGCCGAACTTGACCCTGGGATCGACCAGGGCTACGCAGATGTCGGACAGGATGTTGCCGATCAGGAACAGGATGGACGAGACCACGAGAATCCCCATGACGACGGGATAGTCGCGCTCCACGAGGGACTCGAAGCCGAGCAGGCCGATGCCGTCGATGTTGAATATCGTCTCGATCAGGAACGAACCCGTGAGAATCAGCGAGATGTTGTTCCCGAAACCGGTGGCGATGGGAATCAGGCTGTTGCGAAAGGCGTGACCGAAGATCGCGCGCCTGAAGTCCATGCCCTTGGCCACCGCGGTGCGCACGTACTCCGCGGCGAGGTTGTCCATCAGTGAGTTCTTCATCAGGATGGTATAGAACGCGAAGCCGCCCAACGTGTAGGCGATCAAGGGGAGCACGGCGTGTATCGACACGTCGCCGATCTTCTCGAACCCCGAGAGTTCGTCGAAGTCGTCGCTGACGAACCCGCCAAGGGGGAACCATTCCAGGTTCGCGGAAAAAATGGTCAACAGGAGCAATGCGACGACGTAGTTCGGAATCGCGTAGCCCGCGAACACGAGGGCCGACGTCAGGTTGTCGAAGGCCGTCTTGTGGCGGATGGCCTTGTAGATGCCGAGCGGTATGCACACGCCGTAGGTGAGAATCAGCGCCCAGACGCCGTAGAAGATCGAGACCGGGAGACGGTCCGTGATGGTGTTCCAGACCGGGTCGCTGTAGCGGGTCGATCGGCCGAGATCGAGCACCAGGACCTTGCCCAGCCACTCGAAATACGAGACGACGACGGGCTTGTCGAACCCGTAGTAGGCCTTGAGATCCTCCAGTTGGGCGTCGGACAGCGTGCTGCCGCCTTGGCTGTCGTAGCTGGTGGTCGCGGTCTCGTCTGCCCCGGCGAGCGCCGCTTCGCTCAGCATCCGCTCGATGGGCCCGCCCGGCACGAGGCGGGTGAGCGTGAACACCAGGATGGTGACGCCGATGAACGTCGGAATGATCAGCAGCAGGCGGCGGATGAAGTAGCTGGTCATCGTCCTCCCCGCCCAGCCAAAGGCAGCTAGCTAGCGGTTCCGTTGACGGTGCGTTCGATCAGTGCGGTCAGATCGTCGTCTAGGTCGTGCGTCCTCGCCCGCACGGTGCCGTCGGCGTCCACCAGGAGGTAGGTCGGATAGCCGCGAACCACCCAGGTCCTCAATATCTCGCTCTTCGGGCCAATGTGCCAGTTCGCCCAGGGCATCGGCTCGTCCACCTGGAATTCCGTGACCGTGTCGAGTCGATCGTCGACGCTGATGGAAAGGATTTCGAAGCGATCATCCGGGAGCGACTCGTCCAACTCGCGCAGCTTGGGGAGTGACCCCACGCACGGACCACACCAGGTCGCCCAGAAGTCGAGCAGCACGACCTCGTTGGCGTAGGCGGAGAAGCTCTCCTCGGTGCCGTCCAGCCGCACCGCGGTCACGTCGGGCAAGGTGCCGCCCACCGCGAACTCAAAGCTGTTCAGCAAGTTCTCTTCGGCCTCGGCCAAGGAGATGGGGTCTCGGTCTCGCCGCGTCTTGAAAGGTTCGTCCTCGACGCCCCTGCTCAGACCCTCGGCCAGGGCGAAGGCCGCCTCGCGGTAGCCTTCCCGGTCCTCGGGCGCGGTCTTGATATCGTTGACTTGGCGCATGTTGCGGGATGCCAGGAAGTACCTCGCCGCCGCGCGGTGCACCGGGTCGGACGCGTCCTCGGCAATCGAGTCGAAGAGCGCGTCGATGCTCTCCTTCTCGCCGGGGTCGGCGCGGAAGTCGAGGTTCCACAGCAGGAGCGGCCAGTCCTCGTGGTCGGGCGCATGTTGCATGAGCGCGAGTGCGCCGACTTCCATGTCGTCGGCGTTGGCCGTCTGTTCGACGAGAAAGACCGCGGCATCCACCGTTCGTTCGTGTTCGCCGCCCAGGGCGACGATGGCTTTCGCCGCCGCCGTCGCCGGCGCGATATCGGGATGCGGGCCGCGCTCCTCCTCCCGGCGCCGGTCCTTCTCCTCCTTGGAGGCATCCGATGCACGGATCTCGTCCTCGATTTCGTGCCACACCTTGTCAAGGTCGAGGTACGCCTGTAGAGGTCCGTAGTCGGCGAGCGCCACCGTCGCGGC